>PMIV01000275.1 GCA_003158355.1 Anaerolineaceae bacterium | reverse complement strand
TCCGTTTTGGAAAGTCTCAAAAAAAGTGTTATTACTGAAGGTCTGACCCGATCTGAAGAGTTACTCAAGTTAATTGAGCAGGAACTGCTTTCGCGGCTCACTCCACCTATTGAAATGGATTTGACCCAACAGCCCACCGTGATCTTACTGGTTGGCGTAAATGGTTCAGGCAAGACCACCACTGCCGCAAAACTTGGCAAACTTTTCTCGCTTTCCGGGAAAAAGGTCCTATTAGCCGCTGCCGACACTTATCGAGCCGCCGCCATCGATCAGTTGCAAGTCTGGGCTGACCGCCTGAATCTTGCTATTATTGCCGGACAACCCGACAGTGACCCCGGTGCCGTGGCTTTTGATGCAATTCAATCCGCCCTGGCCAGGAAATTTGATATCGTCCTTGTGGATACCGCCGGACGGCTGCATACCCGCTACAATTTGATGGAAGAACTTAAGAAAATTTACCGTGTGGTAGGCAAAGCCTTACCTGGCGCGCCGCATCTTGTTTTGCTCGTTCTGGATGCTACTACCGGTCAAAACGCCTTGCTGCAGGCAAAAGCCTTCCAGTCTGCTGTAAAGGTCAACGGCGTTATCCTATCAAAACTCGATTCATCCGCCCACGGCGGTATGGCATTTGCCATTCAAAAAGAACTCGGCCTGCCTATTTTTTATGCAGGGCTGGGAGAAAAACCTGAAGATTTGACTCCCTTTGACCGTGAAGCATTTGTCAAAGGTATTTTGAACCAATAGCTGCGAGGAATCATGGAAGATATAGTCACCACTCTCAAAACCAACCAATCAACAATCCATTCGCTCATGGAGCGTCTTTGACCTTTCAAATAAAGAAATCCATTTAGCTGAATTACAAAAAAAATCTGAAGATTCCAACCTATGGAATGATCCCCAGCAAGCCCAATCCCTTATGAAGAAAATTTCTGACCTGCGTGATGAGGTTACTCTCTGGCGCACTCTGGAAAAAAAAATTGCGGATACTCTTGAATTGGCTCAGATGGAAGACCCAACTTTACAAGATGAACTGGTATCTGAGAGTAGTTCAATTCAAACTGAATTGCACAAACTGGAGCTTTCTACTCTCCTGGGTGGCAAATATGATCGCGGTAACGCCTTGCTCACCATCAACGCTGGCGAAGGCGGCACCGATGCCCAGGATTGGGCTGGTATGCTCGAGCGCATGTACTTACGCTGGGCAGAGAACCGTCATTTTTCAACCGAAATTTTGGATTCTACCGAAGGGGAAGAGGCCGGCATCAAGACCGTTAGTATAGCGGTCAATGGGCCTTATGCTTATGGTTACCTGCGCGCGGAAAAAGGGGTTCACCGTTTGGTGCGTCTGTCTCCCTTCGACTCCGCCCACAGGCGTCATACTTCCTTTGCCCAGGTCGAAGTCCTACCCGAAGCTGCAGCGGAAGATCCGATGGTAGTCATCAATCCTGAGGATTTGAAAATTGATATTTATAAATCATCCGGCGCTGGCGGCCAGAATGTGCAAAAGAACTCTACAGCTATACGCATCACTCACCTACCCACCGGGCTGGTGGTCTCGTGCCAGAATGAACGGTCCCAACTGCAAAATCGTGAAAACGCAATGCGTGTGCTGCGATCACGGCTTCTGGATATCGCCCAACAGGCAGCCGACAAGAACCTGGCAGACCTGCGCGGAGTCTATTTAAAAGCTGAATGGGGAAGCCAGATTCGTTCGTACGTGCTTCATCCCTACCAAATGGTAAAAGACCACCGCACTGAATTTGAGGTGGGCAACAGCCAGTCCGTGTTGGACGGCGATCTGGATGGTTTTATCGAAGCTTATTTACGTCAGGCAAAATGATAAAAAAATTCGGAGAGTTATTCTCTCCGAATTTTTTGTTAGTCAAGCAACCTGGCAAGATCAAAATAGGACATATCCAGTGCCTTCGGATGTCCCACCACATCTTCCAAAGGTGTGACGGCAATATCGCCCTTGATCACTCCCACCAAAACTCCGTAATTACCTTTCACCAATTCCTGCACAGCGCCTGCCCCCAAACGGCTGCCGAGAATACGATCAACCGCGCTCGGAGTACCTCCGCGTTGGACATGACCGATAATGGTCACCCGAAGATCAAAACCCAACCGTTCCCGATGTTCTGTAAAATAGGCATCCAGAGCATTGGCATTATATTTTGCTCCTTCGGCCACAACAATAATAGCATGTGACTTCCCGCGTTCATATGCTGAATTCAAGGTTTTGGCAATGTTCTCGGGGTCTGTCTCCACTTCCGGTAAAACTACATATTCGGCACCCCCGGCAATGGCAGCCATCAAAGCCAGGTAACCGCAATTACGGCCCATAACTTCGATGAGGAATGCGCGTTGGTGAGAAGAAGCAGTTGTTTTCAAACGATCAATCGCTTCGAGCGCAATATTCAGTGCAGTGTCTACACCAATTGTCGTATCTGATCCAATAAGATCGTTATCAATTGTCGAAGCAACACCTGCCACTGGGAAACCCAGCTTATGTAAAGCGCAGTTTCCAGTTTGGGAACCATTGCCACCAATGACAATCAGCCCTTCAATTCCGGCACCATTCAACTGACGCAAAGCTTTTAATTGTCCTGCTTCAGTTTTAAATTCAGGGCAGCGTGCGCTGCCTAATATTGTGCCGCCGCGTTGTAAGATTCCACCAACATCCCTGGTGCCTAAGGGAACGAATATTCCGTTGATCAAACCTTCATACCCACCCTTTACCCCATATACTTCCATATCATTAGCAACACCTGTTCGAACAACAGATCGAATGGCTGCATTCATTCCGGGAGCATCACCCCCGCTGGTTAAAACCGCAATTCTTTTCATAATTCCTCTTTACCTTACTCGATAGTATGAAATATTTTATCACGATTCATTTAATAAAATATTCTTACAATAAAAATTAAATTGGAAACATCGGCCAGCGCGTCTGCTTGAAATTTGACCAACCCAATCGTTTGCACATTCCAAAGAGCGAGTCCCAAATACATTTATCTATTTTGATAAATTTATTCTCAGTAATGATAGAATACACGCTTATATAATCTACTTATTCACCATTTACAGGAATTCAATGACAATTACCGGTTTTATTTTTGATTTTGATGGATTGATTATCGATACAGAGATGCCCCGCTTTAACGCCTGGCAAGAAATATTCACAGAAAATGGTTTTTCGTTCACCCTGGAAGCCTATTTAAAGATCATTGGCACCGATACACGTGCTGCCAGTTATGATCCTGCACAAGATCTAAGCGAACGGACACACGGCCGCCTCAGCCGGGAAGAAATCACTGCATGGGAGATTGAGAAGTCTACCGAAATGATCAGACGCCAACCCCTGTTGCCTGGTGTAGAATCATTTATTCATCAGGCTTATGACCGCGGAATTATCATGGCGATCGCTTCTGGATCTATCAGCGAGTGGGTTGACCCATTTCTGGAACAGCATAACCTTTCAACTTATTTCCAAAAGATTCTTACCAGACGCGATGTTGAATTTATCAAGCCGCATCCGGCAGTTTATCAACTGGCCGTGCAAAAACTGGGAATTTCTCCACTCACAACAATCGCTTTTGAAGACTCTCTAAATGGGCTTAAAGCTGCTAAAGCGGCCGGCCTTTACAGTGTTGCCGTCCCAAATCAGATCACCCGCCATACAGATTTAAGTATCGCAGACAAAATCGTTGACTCATTTGAACAACTATCCATCGATGATCTCTATAAATTAGAATAATAAGATCACCTCTTCGCTCCGATCAATAAATCATCTTCGCTTATAATTAATAAAATTAAGCTAGAATGGCTAAAATCAGATAATCAAATATGGTCAGTACTGAAAAACTTGCTCCTCTACTTGAAAATTTAGTCGAAACTCTCCCGGAAAGTTATTCCGTTGTGGACCGAGAGATGATCATGCACGCTTACCGATATGCAGAAGAAGCTCACAAAGAACAAAAACGTGCCTCTGGTGAACCTTATATTACCCATTGTGTGGCAGTTGCTATTATCCTGGCCGAAATGCGCGTACAACCTGCTGTTGTTGCTGCCGGTCTGCTGCACGATACCGTTGAAGACACCCCCATTACCCTAAACGATCTAAGCCGGGAATTTGGGGATGAAATAGCCCAATTGGTTGATGGTGTTACCAAATTATCGAACTTACCTCGTGTTTCTCGAGCTGATCAACATGCCGAGGGGATAGAAAATAGCGCCGATAACGCTAAAGCTGATGCTTTAGAAGAGCTTGTTGCGGAAGAACCAGATATTAAAGATCGCCGTCGAGACTTAGCCAACGAAACTTTGCGAAAAACCTTTTTGGCTATGGGTGAAGATATTCGTGTCATTTTGATCAAACTGGCTGACCGCCTGCATAACATGCGTACGCTTGGATACATGCCCGAAGCCAAGCGGCGCCGCATTGCTCAAGAGACCTTGGATATTTTTGCCCCTCTAGCCAATCGGCTGGGTATCTGGCAGCTTAAATGGGAATTGGAAGACCTGGGCTTCCGTTACACCAACCCTGAAAAATATAAAGAGATCGCCCAAAATTTGGCAGAAACCCGGCTGGAACGCGAACAACAAATGAAGGCGATCACTGAATTATTGCAAAATTTGATCGAAGAAGCCGGCATCAGTGTAGAGATCAGCGGACGCAGCAAGCATATCTATTCCATTTATCGCAAAATGGTCGAAAAAGATAAAGCTTTCGAGAATGTACGCGATCTGCGTGGCGTACGCCTAATCGTCCCGGATATTCCTTCTTGTTATGCCGCGTTGGGCATCATTCACACCCACTGGCGTCCCATCCCGAATGAATTCGATGATTACATCGCTGCCCCAAAAGATAATTTTTACCAATCTCTGCATACCGCCATTATTTATGATGATGGGAAACCGCTCGAAGTTCAGATCCGCACGCCGGAAATGAATCAGAACGCCGAATATGGTATCGCGGCTCATTGGCGCTACAAAGAGAAGAATAATCCGCACGATGAACAATATGAACAGCGCATCAACTGGCTGAAAAAGTTGATGGATTGGCGGCAGGAAGTCGGCGACGCCAATGAGTTTGTTGACGGCATGAAAACAGATGTCTTTCAAGACCGGGTCTATGTTTTCACCCCGCGCGGAGATATCATCGATCTGCCCGCCGGCTCTACCCCAATTGATTTTGCTTATCATTTACATACTGAGGTCGGTAACCGCTGCCGCGGTGCCAAGATCAATGGCAAACTGGTAACACTCGACTATGCCCTAAAAACCGGTGACCAGGTCGAGATTCTGGCTGCCAAGCAAGGTGGACCTTCACGTGACTGGTTAAATCCGAACCTGGGGATGGTCCACACTCAACGAGCCCGCTCTAAGATCAAAGCCTGGTTCAAACGCCAGAACCGCGAACAAAATTTAATCCAGGGGAAAGCCATTCTGGAACGTGAAATGCGCCGTTTGGGGTTGACCGAAATGAATCTGGATACCCTGGCCCGCACATTGGAATATCACAACCTGGATGATCTTTACGTGGGGATCGGTTGTGGCGATGTCTCTCTCAATCACATCATCAACTCCCTTTCTGAAGAAGAAAAGAACGATACCAACTTCCTGAATTTACGTCCAACAATCCAACCCAAAGAGGCTGGTAAAAACGCAGTCGCGGTATTGGGGTTGAAGAATATTCTTACCGTTTATGCCAAATGTTGTAAACCTGCTCCCGGTGATGAGATCGTCGGTTATATCACCCGCGGACGCGGTGCCACCATTCATCGCCGTGATTGCCCCAACATTTTGCGAATGAAAGACCGTGAACGGATCGTAAAAGTGAGTTGGGGTGAGCCTAAAAACACTTTTCCTGTAGAAATCCAGATCAAAGCCTATGACCGTCAGGGATTAATGGGAGATATCTCAAATTTATTAAATGATGAAAACATCAACTTGAAAGATATCAAGCTTACTGTCACGCACAATTTAGCTTACATGAGCCTTATCGTAGAAATATCCGATATTTCTCAACTCTCGAGGGTATTGACAAAGATCGAAAATCTTCCAAATGTAATGGAAGCAAACCGGTTTAAACCAGGTTAAGCGGTGATATAATATTGCCGCTTTGCATGAAAGTTGCTTTTTACTCTTTACGAGTGAAAGAGGTTGGTGTAAAATCGCCCACATTATAGAACATGTGTATTTCTGGGGAATGAAGATCGGGAAATTATGGATATTTTAATTTATATTGCCTCAATCATTGGCCTGCTAGATGCCGGGTATCTTTCATACTCTAAAATATTTGCTGCCAAACTTTACTGCACTCCTGGTTTGGGAGACTGTGCCAGTGTCAATGCTAGCCAATGGTCTTACGTTTTTGGTATTCCGGTGGCATACCTGGGATTTTTGACTTATGTTGCGATTTTACTGATCGTTTTATTTGGTAAAAGAATTAAATTTATCGCTCCATATCAAGAATATCTTTTTTTCTTTGTAACCCTGGTAGGCATTTTATTCTCAGGATACCTCACCTACATTGAAGCCGCAGTTTTACATACTTATTGCCAGTGGTGTGTTCTTTCAGCTACCATGATGACTGTGCTTTTTGTTATTTCTGTGATCAAGCTGGCCCGTCGCCAGCATTAATCAATTTTTTTACAAGGAGGATAGACAATGCCTCGGATTCGATGTCATTATTTGGATTGCGCATTTCTAGATGATGGATATTGCAGCGCAGGGATGGTCGAATTAGACCCAGACTCCGGATGTAAAACATATTCCGCAAGTGCTGAAACTGCAGAAGATGATAACTGGGAAGATGAAACCGAAGCGGAAGAGTGGGAAGAATTGGATGAAGAAGAAGAGGATGATGATAGTTGGTCCGAGGATGGTGAAGCCGCGGAAGAAGAATACTGAAGCGAACCCCATCCATACAATTTATTGATTTTCAAGAAAAACCCCGGAACTCGATCCGGGGTTTTTGTGGCAAAATAGATAATAATGACAGATTCAACTATACAAAAATCCCTTAAACATAATGTGATTTTTAACCTTCTGGATGGAGCTTCTTTTGGTTTCGGATTAGGTTTTGCTTCATTTACAACAATTTTGCCCTTGTTTGTTTCAACCCTGACCAATTCTGCCCTGCTCATTGGTCTGATTCCCGCCATTCATAATGTTGGCTGGCAATTACCCCAACTACTGACTGCAGGGAAACTCAGCCGCATGGAACGCTACAAACCGTTGGTAATGCTGATGACAATCAATGAAAGGCTGCCTTTTCTGGGTTTTGCTATAGTAGCCTTATTGATCCCAAAAATCGGTAGCGAGCTGGCATTGATCCTTACATTTGCGTTATTGATCTGGCAAGGGCTGGGTGCTGGTTTTACTGCCAATGGTTGGCAAAATTTGCTCAGCAAAGTGATCCCTGCCGAAGGATTAGCCACCTTCCTCGGCATACAAAGCGCAGCTTCTAATTTACTGGGCAGCGTAAGTGCCATTCTGGCAGGTATTGCCCTGGTGAATATCAAGCAACCCTACAATTATCCAGCAGTCTTTTTAGCGGCTTTTATCGCTTTTATCTTTTCCTGGCTCTTTTTAAATCAAACCAAAGAACCCCCTCGCACGATAAGTCCTGCCCAGATTAATTCCATGCCCATGTGGCAAAACATCCGAAATATTTTGCATCGCGATAAAGTATTTACAGGTTTTTTAGTCAGCCGCTTCATCTCGCAATTTGGCATGATGGCTTTTTCTTTTTATACTATTTACGCAGTTAAAAAATTGGGGATGAGCAATATCACAGTTGGCATCATGACCAGTATCCTGTTCATTACTCAAACCGTCGCCAATCCCGTTTTAGGCTGGCTGGCAGACAGATGGTCGCGAAAATGGATTCTAGTATTTGGCGGGCTGTGCAATGTATTAAGCGTTGTTTTGGCATTGTTAATCCACAATACAACCTTGTTTGCGCTTCCCTTTATTTTGTACGGAATCGCAAATACTGCCTATTGGACTATTGGCATGACCATTGCTTTGGAATTCGGGAGTTTCGAAGAAAAGCCCACTTATGTGGGGTTATCCAATACTCTCGCTGCTCCGGCTACGTTCTTCGCTCCCCTGTTGGGCGGCTTCCTGGCTGATCTCTTCAGTTATTCGGTCACTTTCTACGTTTCCATTTTCTTTGGAGTCGTTACCTTCTTTTTGCTCATCTATTTAGCCCGAGCTCCATTGAATAAAATTGAAGTTAATTCCCAGAAATAGAATTTTATCTAAATATTTAGCTCAAGTGTAGTTTAAACAATTCACCCGCCCTTTCGAGCGGGTATAGGCTGGGGGCAAAGGATTCGAACCTCTACAGGCAAATCCAGAATCTGCAGTCCTGCCATTAGACGAGCCCCCAAAATTGAACGCACAAAATTTTACCACCCCCTTTGCCGGCTGTCCAGTTTTTTCTTTACTTTTTCTTTACTTTTTTTCCCTTTACCTTTTTTCTTTACTTATTTTTTGATGTAGAATTATTTAATTGTTTTTTAGTGTTGTTTAGAAGAAGGGGGTATAAATCTCCATAAAAAATCCACACGAAACTAGTAAACTATGTTAAAATCTGAGAACTTGGTAAGCAGGTAAATTTCTTCTGCTACCTTTCCGCTCTTAGGCACACCCACGGTATGATCTAAGGGCTATCCCGAGGAAAGGAGGTTCTCTTTATATGCGAAACTATGAGGTAGTACTGATCATTCACCCTGATCTTGACGAGACTGCATTTAATGCTGCTCTTGAAAAAGTGAAAGGTTGGATCACCACCAGTGGTGGAACCATCTCCAAAGTTGATGTTTGGGGAAAACGCCGTATGGCTTATGCCATTCGTAAACAACGCGAAGGTCAATATATTTTGATCAATGCCGAGTTTGCACCTGCTTTCTGCACTGATTTGGAACGCAATCTGCGCTTCTTGGAGCCAGTCATGCGATTCATGATCACTGTGGTTGAGTAGAAAATATTTTGTAGGATACTTTTTTAAGGAGTACTCCGTGAGCCGTGGTCTGAACAAGGTAATGATAATTGGTCATTTGGGTCGGGATCCAGAAATGCGTTACACGCCTTCTGGGCGTCCTGTTACGACCTTCACTGTAGCCACTAACCGGACTTGGAATACAGCGGATGGTGAACGGCATAGTGAAACTGAATGGTTTAATGTTGTTACCTGGGGAAATTTGGCCGAAATATGTAAACAATATCTGACCAAAAGTCAGCAAGTTTACATCGAAGGTCGCCTACAAACCCGCAGATGGGAAGATGCCGAAGGAGTGAAACACTCCAACGTTGAAATTGTTGCTAGCGAAATGATGATGCTCGGTGACAAACATGAAAACGGACAGACATCTACTACCGAGACAACGGAATCGGAAACCCCTGCCGAAGAAGAGTATCCATTCTAATTGGAGTAATAAGATGTCAGAAGATAATAATCAAGAAAACGAGCAAAGCTCCGGCCCACGCCGTTTTATTGCTCGGCCAAAGATCTGCCAATTTTGTGCAGACAAGAACATCAGCATTGACTACAAACAGACTGATATGCTGCGCCGTTTTGTAACGGAAGATGGCAAGATCCGTCCGCGGCGTCAAACTGGTACTTGCGCTGCCCATCAGCGAAAGTTAGCCCTGGCAATCAAACGTGCACGCCACATTGCCTTACTCCCCTTCACCGGAGAGCGTTGGGCCGACGCAATTCGCTAGTATACATCTAGTGGAGGCATAGATAATTTTATCTATGCCTCTCATTCTATCTATTTGAGGTTGAAATGGCCAAAGAAAATTCAGAAAAAACGCCGAAAGAATTGACCAAGAAACATCTGGCCAGAGTTGAAAAAGAGAACCGCCAAAAGAAATTTTTAACCTATGGAATCATTGGTATTATTATTGTGATCGTAGGACTAATTGTCTATGGTGTTCTAAGTACCACGGTTTTGAAAGATTCAAAACCCGTTGCCAAAGTTGGTAAAACAACAATTACTGTCAAACAATTTGAAGATCGCGTTCGTTATGACCGCTATCAACAAATTCAAACCTTCACCACTTACGCATCTTCATATTTTGCCACATACTTCCAAAGCCAGTTGTTAAGTATTCAAAACCAACTGGATAGCTACGTGCAATTTGGTAGCGATACTCTGGATCAAATGATTGGTGAAGCAGCATTGGTTCAAAAAGCTAAATCATCTGGAATTACAGTAACTGATGCAGATGTTGAAGAGTACATTCAGTCTCAACTTCAGTATTACCCGAGCGGTACACCTACCCAGACAGTGCCCACAGCCACAATTACCTACTATCCCACTTCTACATTGTCTGACCTGCAAAAAACATTAACTGCCCATACTCCCACAGCAACTGAAGTGATCACAGCTACCCCTGTTGGCAGCGAAACCGCCACAGTTGAGGGTACTCCTTCGGCTGCAGGCACAGTTTCAAGCACAGGCACGGCCGCAGCAACTGCCACATTAGTTCCTCCCACGGCAACCGCAACTGAGCTTCCTACTGAAACTTCAACGATCACCCCAACCCCCACGGAATACACTCGTCAGGGTTATGATAACTTGTACGCAACCGTTGTAGCCAACACGGTCACAAATGCATCCTTCTCTGAACAAGAATTACGCGAATACATTCGCACGATCCTTTTTGAGAAGAAAATTTATGATCAAGTATCTGCAAAAGTTGCTCCTGAGCAAGACATGGTGTGGGCGCGCCATATTTTGGTCGCCACTAAAGCTCAAGCGGATGACATTGAAACAAAGTTAAAAGCCGGCGGCAATTGGTCTGAACTTGCAGCCCAATATTCTACCGATACCAGTAATAGTGCAACTGATGGCGATTTGGGCTGGTTCTCCAAAGGAACTATGGTTAAAGCCTTCGAAGACGTTGCCTGGTCGATGGAAATCGGTGCCACCAGTGATCCTGTTCAAACAGATTACGGATATCACATCATTCAGGTCTTAGGCCATGAAAAACGCCAACTTACATCAGATGAATTAGCTACGGCTCAGAAAGCCGCATATCAACAATACATTACTGATGCTAAAACCGAACTGGGTACTAAAAAATATGATGTCTGGGCTTCAGTTGTTCCAGCTGAACCCACCATCCCCGCAGCAAATCGTATCGATACNNAGGCAGCGCTTTTTTTATTTCACCAGATCTTCGTTTATTTCATCCAGCCGCAGGCTGATCACCTGACTGGCTGAATCTCGCCCCATGGTGATACCGTAAATTACATCTGCCACCTGAACCGTGTTTCGGTTGTGGGTGATCACAACAAATTGAGTATCTTGACTCAATTCTTTTAATAATTCAGTGAACCGGCCAACATTGGCTTCATCTAGCATGGCATCTACTTCATCCATCACACAAAAAGGAGTGGGAGAAACTTTTAACAGTGAGAAGATCAAAGCTACAGCTGTCAATGACCGCTCCCCACCCGAAAGAAGGGATAACCCCTGTTCGCGCCGTCCGGGCAGTTTTGCTTCAATATCGATGCCGGTTTCAGTTGGGTTATCTTCATCCGTCAAGATCAAACGGGCTGATCCGCCTCCAAACAGGCGTGTAAACATCTGTTTAAATTCAGCCGCTACAGCATTGAAAGTTTTGCGAAATTCCTTGCGCATTAATTCATCCAGTTCAGCAATGATCTGACGCAGATCTTCATCCGCTTTTTTCAGATCAGCCACCTGGCCGGTGAGATAATCGAACCGTTCTTTTACTTCATGGTATTCTTTTTGTGCTTCCGGGTTGATCGCACCCATTCTACGCAGTTGAGCCCTTTGCCGATTGATCGCATCTTCAAGTTCAGGAGGAATTTCAGTTAATACAGGCAATTGTCCAACCCCTTCCAAGGGTAAAGGTGTGGGTCCAGAAACCTCTTCAGAATATTCCAACTTTACCAGACCAAAATCCTCTTCGATGCGTCTGCGCACATTATCCAATGCTTCGCGGCTGCGTGTGTATTCGAGTTGAGCCTGGGTAAAATATCGTTCTGCGGTAGTTTGAGATTGCTGTAAAACCGTGTAATTATCCTGTAACTTGTTATGCTCCACCTCTATTTGAGAAAGCGCGGCTTCATCGGGGTCTATCTTCTTTTGTAATTCTTCAATTCTTTGGTTGCTTTCAGCTTCTGCCTGATGATTCAATGACTTTTCGGCTTCAATCTCTGCAATGGTCTGTTTGAGATTTGATAACCTCGAGTTGGCACTTTGTCGCTGCTGCTTATTGGCTGTTACGATCGCTAAAAATTCTGTATAACGTCTCTCTCCGTCGCGTAACGCGCGGGTACTGACTGCTGCCGAAGTATTCCAATGAATGACCTGCGTCTGAAATTCATCCACTGCTTTCGTGTGAGATAAATTGTTCAACTCACGCAGTTTTGTATTCGTTTCGGTGATCTTTTCTTGCCCCTGAATAATTTCTTGATCCAAACTTTTCAACTCATTGGCAGTCTGGTTGATTTGTTCATTTAGCGTAAGCAACTGCTTTTTTTGCCAACCCTGTTTTTGTTTAATCTGTTCCAGTGCCAAATTTTTAGCCTGAAATTCACTTCTGAAAGCGTTCATCTGGTTGCGACAAATCTTCAGTTCTACTTCAGTCTTGCGCTGCTTTTCTTCCGCATCCTTGATCTGTTTTTCGTTTTTGGCCAATTCCACGTTGACCTGGTCAATTGCTTCATCATTTACATAGAGCTTTTCTTGCAGCTCTTTGTGTTGGCGCGGACGCCCGACCAATGCAGAACGGCCGTCCTGCCCGGCAATGACCAGACCGGAGCCAGAGAAGACTTCCCCCTTTAGGGTGACCACCCGCTGTATATCCGCGTTCTCTTGGATCACTTTACGTGCAGTACGCCTGTCTTTGACTATCAACACACGGCCCAAAAGCAGATCAATCACCGGGCGTATTTGCGCGTCGCATTTGATCAAATCAGCAGCTACACCCAGAATCTCTTGCCCTTTTTCTGTTTTCAATTTCGCAATTTGATTTGTCCAGGCGGCCGGGATCAGAACCGTTCTGCCCTTTTCGTCTTTTTCCAAGAACTCCAGCGCCTTTTCTGGATCGGTCGTTGAATCGATCAAAATACCATCCAGATTTTCACCCAGCACCGAAGCAATGGCAACTTCAAAATCAACGGGCACATCAATCAAACTGCTGATGACCTTATACCCACCTGCCAATACACCCTGCTGTACCGCTTGCATCAGATTTTTGGCGCCGTTGGCATAACCACTTAAAGCTTTTTCTGCCTGCGCCACCACATCCAACTGAGCTTTGGTACGGGCACTTTCGGTTTCACATTGATTTTTCTTTTGTGTCAACCCGGTCAGGGACTCTTTAAACGTTTTAATTATCTGAACATGTTGGTCCAACTCTTCTTCGAGGCGCTGCAATTCATCTTCAGCGTCTTCAGTTTTCGCCTTGGCTAATTCGCTTTCTTTTTGCGCGACAGCCAGTTCGCTTTCTGCCGAGGCAACGGTTGCGGTTAGATTTTTCTGATTTTCCAGGAATGATTCCATGCGGTTGGTCAATTCCTGTTGGTGTGCCTTTTGTTTTACTTGCATGGTTTCAGTATTTACCAAAACCCGCCGGACTTCGCGAATTTCTTGTTCGATCTTTTCTTTGTCTTTCAGGCGTTCATCCAATGTTCGTTGGGCTAATTCAAGTTGTTTTTGGGCTTCTTGCAGCTCGCTTTCCAAGCGCTCTTTTTCTTGTTCCAATTCACTCAATTGCTCAGTCTGAGACTTCGATTCTTCTTCAAGTCTGGCTAATTCTTTTTCAACATTGGCAAATTGTTCCAATTGGGCATTATGACGCTCATCCAAAACAGCCAAAGTTCTGCTCACGCGCTCGCGTTCAATATGCAATGCTGCAGATGCGTTGTGCCATTCGTCCAATTGCAGGCGTAAGTCGCGCAGGTTTGTCCGCGAGACTTGTACCTTTTGGTCCATTTCGGAGAGGTTTTGGCGCGCCTGCTTGACACGAACTTCTTGTGCTCGCAGCACTTCCCGCGCATGCAGCATTTCCTTTTGTGAATTATGCCAGTGAAAACCATACCAGTCTTTGAGTAAGACATTGAGATCTGCCTTCACCCGATCATATTCTTCGGCACGTTTTGCCTGGCGCTCCAGACTTTTGAGCCGTGGTTCAAGCTCGCTGAGGATATCTTCCACGCGTTCCAGATTGCGTCTGGTTGATTCAAGGCGGTTGAGTGATTCTTCGCGGCGCGAACGGAAAAGTCCGATGCCTGCGGCTTCTTCAAAGAATCGCCGTCGCTCATCCGGACGCAAAGAAAGCGCAGCATCCACCAGTCCCTGTCCAATGATCGTATAAGTCCGTTCTGCCAGCCCGGATTGGGCCAGTAACTCGGAAATATCCTTTAACCGTACTTTTTGACCGTTGAGCAAATACTCATTTCCACCATCCCGATAAGCACGCCGGGAAATGGAAACTTCTGTAAAATCGATCGGCAGCCATCCATCCTGATTATCAAATGTGATCGTGGCAGAGGCCATCCCCGCCCGCGGCCGTTGATCTGAGCCGGAAAAGATCATGTCTTCTGTCTTGCGTCCGCGCAATAAACTATACGATTGTTCGCCTAACACCCAGCGTAAAGAATCGGAGATGTTTGATTTTCCCGATCCATTTGGCCCAACAATAGCAGTCACATTACCGGGGAATTCAAATTGAAATCGGCTGGCGAAAGTTTTATATCCGTGCAATTCAAGTGCTTTAAGTCGAGGTTTCATGAATTTCCTGTCGATCCGAAATTATTTTAAGTTCATACCCAGGCTGATCAAAGCGGCGGTAGCTGCCGATTTTGTGGCAGCCTGCTTGCTATGACCGTTTCCGCGAGCCATCACAATGCCATTGACATAGACATCCACTTCAAATATTTTTGAATGGTCGGGGCCTGAACTGCTGCAAGTAATATATTGGGGAGTGGGGTAACCCTTCCCCTGGGCCCATTCCTGTAATTTGCTCTTTGGATCTTCGTCTTTATGGTTGATGATGATATCTTCGGCAGAATTGATAAGAAACGGCGATATAAAAGTGAGCACGCCTTCGATGTTTTGATTCAGGTAGATCGCGCCCACCACCGCTTCAAAGGTATCACATAGAAGTGCCGGCCGTTCTTTACCGCCAGCCTGAGTTTCTCCCCTGCCCAGGCGCATGGCTTTTCCCAGGTCGATCTGAACCGCAAATTCGGCCAATTGCTCAGTGTGAACCAGAGCAGAGCGCATTCGGGTTAACTCACCCTCCAACATGTCCGGGTAGCGATTATATAACCAGGCACCCACTATAAAATCAAGTACCGCATCCCCTAAAAATTCCAGACGTTCGTTATCTTCAACTGCATCTGGATGTTCATTCAAATACGAACGGTGGGTTAGTGCACGGCTGAGTAATAAAATATCGGAAATATTTAATTTTAAACGTTGATTGAATTCCTCAGGCGATTCGGTCTCGGAATTTTGTCTGGTTTCCTTCAAAACAACCTCCCGGGAAAACAAGAAGCGCCAGCCGTCTGCCTCAGGCAGCTCGCGGTCATCATCTTCCCAATCCTCAAATTTGTGTTTTTAAACCGGAGCCGGTTAAAATGAGCACAATCGGTCCCGGGTTCTTCCCAACTATTTCTGGTAAAGCTGCCCAAACGAGCGCTGAAGTGGGTTCAACAAAAAAACCTTTTTCAGCAATTTCAAGATATGCTTTTTTCAATTGAAAATCATTGACCGCGAGGATACAACCACGCCCATTCGTGAGCCTTTTTAATATTGCTTCTCCACGGACCGGAGAACTGACACGCACTCCTTCTGCAATTGTATCCGACTCGATGGGTTCTCGTAAAGTGAATTCATGATTTTGAAACGCATTAAAAATTGGGGCGCATCCAACCGTCTGAACACCCACATAGAAAGGTTCGTTATCGACCACAGCAGCCTTTCTAAGGGCTGTAAACCCCTGTATGAGCCCATATAATAATCCGCCATGACCAAGAGGCGCTATGACCGTTCCTGGCGCTTTCCCGTCCATCTGTTCAACGATCTCATAGGCAATCGTGGCAATTCCCGGTAACCCAAAAGGCATGAATGCGTGGCTGGCATAAGTCTGTCCGTTTTCAGCTTCTTCCCTGACCGCCCTGGCAGCTTCTGACCTTGGCCCGGGGATCAAATGTACTTTTGCACCATAGGCTTCGATCTGATGGCGTTTAGGGCCAGAGGCTGACGAAGGAATGAATATCTTGCCTTCAACTCCCGCGCGGGCGGCGTAAGCCGCGAAAGATGCCCCGGCATTACCAGAGGAATCTTCAATTGCCGAGGTTACTCCGCGAGAGACCAAAAAACTGGTCAACACTGCGCTACCGCGGTCTTTATAAGATGCAGTCGGATTTAAATATTCCAATTTTAGCCAGACTGGCTGGGAATTGAATTCCGTTTCGATCAGCGGCGTGTTGCCTTCCCCCAAGCTGACCACCGGCATTGCGCCAGGGCCAAAACTGGAGCGGTACTTCCACAGACCAGGCAGGGTCAGATCAAATTGGTCTTTCTGATAAGCTGGGAATTCAATGTAATCATAAACACCACCGCACGAACATTTATAAGGTGTTCCTACATCCGGGTAAGACTTTCCGCATTTACTACATACAGGTAACATAGCCATTATGGCAATTATACAGGCGCACTCAGATTAGAGGAATATCCACTTTCTGCTATAATTGGCAAAATGGATTTTCAAATTGCCAGCCACCAATCCGAAGGGTATCAGATCAGCACCGAAATATATTCCGGTCCTCTCGATCTGCTGTTACAGTTGATTGAAAAAGCCGAACTGGATATCACCCGCCTGGCACTGGCACAGGTAACCGATCAGTTTTTAGCTTACCTGCATGACCTTCAAGAACAAAATGCAGCTGAAGTCTCTGCCTTTTTAGTCATTGCCGCCCGCCTGGTCCAGATCAAATCTGCTGCGCTGCTGCCCCGTCCATCTCTGCTAGGACTAACCCCGGAAGAAGACCCTGGCGAAGCTCTGGCAAAGCAATTGATCCTCTACAAACGCTTCAAAGAACTTGGATATTTCCTGGAAGAACGCGAACTGGCCGGCCTGCACACCTATTTACGGCTGAATTCTGATACACGCGTGCAAATACCGACCAAACTTGACATGAGTGAATTAACCCTCGAAGGCCTGATCGAAGCTGCCCGGGATATTTTTGGCGGAAACGGGAAAGTAGCTCCGCTTAGCCAGATCGTTTCCATTCCGCGTATCACCATACGTCAAAAGATCAACACCATCATCGAAAACCTACGCAAGGTTGGTTCTGTCTCGTTTAGGAATTTGCTCACTTCACCGGAAAATCGTCTGGAGATCGTGGTGACTTTCTTAGCCATGCTGGAACTGATCAAACGACATATCGTGAATGTAAATCAAATCGCCCTCTTTGGAGAGATTGAACTCCATTCAGAGGGCGAGTGGGGAAATATGGAAGATCAAGAGATCGAGTTTGACGAATAATTACTCTTTTTCTTCTTTTTCTACTTCCTCATAAAGATCGTAGGGTAAACGATTCCCAATCCAAACCACCATCAAACTAATATTGTCGTCGGATTCGTCCAATTGGGGATCTTTCTCTTTAACGGCTTTAATCAGTTCTTCAAAGTTATCCTTTTTTGGCCAATGGATTAAAAATCCGGGTAACTGGCTGCGATCTATATCCAATGGCTGCAGACCTTCCCATTCTTTCTCAGTAAGAACTGTGAGTACCGCTCTGCCTAATTGTTCATGCAGCCGGCTCCAGCTTTCAACAACAATTGCCACCAATTCATGAGAACGTTCAAATAATGTGGCCGTACCTTTGGCTTTTCTACCCACTGGTGCCAGATTGCTATTGCGAAACCCTTGCACAGTCACGTATCTGGTAATCATCTTATTCAATAAGGAGTGTTTTTCTGCCGACATTTTATCCTGATTGGATAAAACCTCGGTTAAGATCGTTAAACGATAATCATCACGCATGAACTCATTTATGGCGTGAAACGGTAAGAATTCTTGTTTTTCTGGCATAGCTATCCTTTTTTTGTTACAGAATCGCTCAACTCATCGAGCATATTTACTTCATCTTCAGTCAATCGCCAACCGGCGGAACCCACATTTTGCTCCAGTTGATTGGCATTTTTTGCTCCGGGGATGGGTAAAGCGCCTTTACAGATCACCCAGTTCAGAGCAACCTGTGCAGCGGTTTTTCCATCGTGATTCAACCCGGTTTTTTTCATGGCATTGATAAGAGGTTGGATTTTCCCCAGGAATTCACGGTTATATTGGCTGCCGCGCACACCGCTGGGTGGATTCTCGGGGGTGTACTTTCCGGAGAGAATGCCCATTGCCAGGGGACTATAGGCAATGATCTTAATACCCAGCTCGTTGCATTGTTTCATCAATCCGTTCTTTTCAATGCGGCGTTCCAACAAATGGTATTCCAATTGATTTGAAGCCAGTCTAGATCCCCCTTCGCTCAAAATTCGATGAGCTTCCAGCGTCTGCGCCAGATCGTAATTAGATACACCAACCGCTTCGATTAGACCGTCTTGCTGTGCTTCCAACATGCTTTCCATCCAGGTTCGTAAAGGCACTGGAGGCAAAGGCCAGTGAATTTGATAGAGTTGTACTTTGGGAAGATCCAGGCGTTTCAGGCTGGCGGTTAAAGCCTTACGCAAACTCTCTTTACGAAAACGCCAGGGATACGGCATAAACTTGCTGGCGAGTGTGATCTGGGTTTGCGTCGTTTTCATTAGTTTGCCCAAAATCAATTCGGATTTTCCCTGGCCGTATATCTCAGCAGTATCAAAAAAACGAACTCCATTTTCTATGGCTAAATGAAATACTTCTTCGATATCCTGGTCGGTATACCCCTGTCCGTAATTCCAGACCAACCTGTCTCCCCATGCCCAGGTTCCAATGCCAATCTCAATGTTCTCAAAAATTGGGTGCGCTTTTTCAGCCATTTAAGTTATCCGTTTTTTTGGTTGTCAGATTTTCTTAGAATTATACAATTATTTGGCTGGATTTCCCGGATGTTCTCGAAGCCATTAAGTTATAATACTTCTCATACTTGGGTACGGAAAGATCTCACTGGAAACCTATGAATGATGATGTTACTCCAATTCGCCAGCAATATCTGGATATAAAGCAAAAATACCCCGATACCATTCTTTTTTTCAGGCTGGGCGATTTTTATGAAACCTTTGATCACGATGCTGAGATCGCTTCTCGTGAACTGGATATTGTATTAACCTCGCGCAATGTCGCCAAAGGCATGCGCATCCCCATGGCAGGCATCCCCTATCACGCCGTAGATAATTATCTCTCCCGCCTCATTGACAGGGGTTTTCACGTTGCCATCTGTGAACAAATGGGCGACCAACCTGCCCGCGGTCTTTTTCCACGTGAAGTCGTAAGGGTGGTTACTCCGGGCACTTTGGTTGAACCAACCCTATTAAAAAGTGACCAGAATAACTTTCTGGCCGCAGCGACGCAATCAGAAGATCTAGCGGCTGTGGCTTATGTAGATATCACTACAGGGGAGTTTTACTCCACCCAATTCCCCACCAGCGAACAATCGAGCGAATTGCGCACTGAATTAATGCGCCTCAACCCCGCTGAGGTACTTTCCCCCGAAAGTTTGGATCTTTCGAATGTCTTTACCGGTCATATCACGCATCTGCCCGACTGGCGTTTCGAAACCGGGCGCTGCCGTGAAAGCTTGCTGCGGCAATTTGAGGTTCAAACCCTGGATGGATTTGGCCTGAAAGATTCACCGCTGGCTATCCAGGTTGCCGGCGTCATTCTGCAGTATCTCAAAGAGACCCAGCCTTCATCTCTGCCCCTTTTGAACCACGTCTCCACCTATTCCATCAGCGAATTCATGACCCTGGATGCATCGACCCGACGCAATCTGGAATTGACCGAAACCATCCGGCGCGGAGAGGCCCAGGGTTCACTTCTTTCCATTTTGGATCAGACCGTCACTCCCATGGGACATCGGCTCATCCGCCAATGGGTAAGCAAACCCTTACTGGATATTGCGGCAATCAA
>PMIV01000048.1:7598-8553 GCA_003158355.1 Anaerolineaceae bacterium | reverse complement strand
CTATGCGGCTCAACATCCCGGCCATTTTTGTTTCTGGCGGACCCATGCCGGCCGGGCGTACTCCCGACGGCGAGGCCATTGACCTGATCTCGGTTTTCGAAGGGGTCGGCGCCTACCAAATGGGAAAAATTGATGAAAAACGGCTGAAGATGCTGGAAAATTTCGCCTGCCCATCCTGCGGTTCCTGCTCGGGTATGTTTACCGCGAACAGCATGAACTGCCTGATGGAAGTACTGGGCATGGCTCTACCATTCAACGGCAGCGCTCTGGCACTCTCTGAAGAACGGGAAGCGTTGGCTGTTCGCGCGGCCTCTCTCATCCTCACTTTGGTCGAGCGAAACATCACTCCGCGCCAGATCGTCACCGCCGAAGCCCTGGATGATGCCTTTGCTCTGGATATGGCGATGGGAGGCTCGACAAACACCGTGCTGCACACCCTGGCCATCGCCAACGAAGCAGATCTTGATTACCCCCTTGAGCGCATCAACGCGGTGGCAGAACGCGTCCCCCATTTGTGCAAAGTGAGTCCTTCCGGAAAATGGCACATGGAAGATGTCCACCGTGCCGGCGGCGTGCCGGCCATTTTGAACGAGATCAACAAACACAGCCCAATCCTTCATCTGGACCGCATGACCGTTACCGGAGACACTCTGGGCGCTTCTATTGCCGGTGCCAAGATTCTCGACCCCGAAGTCATTCATCCCTATGAGAAAGCTTACAGTCCGCGCGGCGGATTGGCAATCTTGTTTGGCAACCTGGCCCCTAAAGGTGCGGTGGTTAAAGCTGCCGGTGTCAGTGCTGAAATGCAGATTTTTTCCGGTCCGGCACGAATTTATGAATCAGAAGAAGCCTCGATGGCCGGCATCATGGCCGGTGAAGTGAAAGCGGGAGAAGTGGTTGTGATCCGTTATGAAGGCCCCAAAGGCGGCCCGGGCATGCAAGAAATGCTCAGCCC
>PMIV01000048.1:0-7575 GCA_003158355.1 Anaerolineaceae bacterium | reverse complement strand
GTGCGCTTGAGCGACGAGACTATTCAAGCCCGCCTGGCTGCTTTACCCGAATTTGTATCCCCCATAAAAAGCCGCTGGCTGCGGCGCTATTCCAGCATGGTAACCAGTGCTGATACCGGCGCTGTGCTGCGCAGCTAAGCTCAAATAACCTTGAACCCAATCGTGATGGGTTGAAATGGAGAAGAAAATGAAATTTACAGGTGCACAGATCTTTTGGGAATGTTTGAAACGCGAAGGTGTCGAAGTAGTNNTCAATTCATCACGTTCTGGTTCGCCACGAACAGGGTGCCGCTCATATGGCGGATGGTTATGCCCGCGCTTGCGGCAAGGTGGGCGTCGCCCTGGCAACTTCCGGGCCGGGTGCCACCAATTTGATCACCGGTATTGTCACTGCACAAATGGATTCCTCCCCAATCGTTTGCATCACCGGGCAGGTCGCCAGTCCTTTGATCGGGTTTGATGCCTTTCAAGAAACAGATGTCACAGGCATCACACTGCCGATTACCAAACACAATTACTTGATCTCTAAAGTAGAAGATATCGCCCCAACAATCCGGGAAGCCTTCTTCATTGCCAGTTCTGGCAGACCCGGGCCTGTGCTCATCGATATTACCAAAGATGCGCAGCAGGCTGAAATTGAATGGGAATATGACGATCGACCTGTTCACATATCCGGATACCGCCCCGACTTCAGTCCGCTGCCTGCGGACCTCTGCCGTGCCGTTGAAATGATCCAATCAGCCCAAAGACCTGTCATCCTGGCCGGCCACGGTATTTTAATTAGTGGAGCCATGCAAGAAGTGCTGGAATTCGCCGAACGTACTCAAACTCCGGTTGCCAGCACACTGTTAGGGTTGAGCGGATTCCCGGGCAATCATCCCCTATCGCTGGGCATGATGGGAATGCACGGCGAAGCCTGGGTCAATCAGACTATTCAAAATGCCGACCTGCTGCTGGCGTTTGGAATGCGCTTTGATGACCGCGTCACCGGCAAAACAAGCACCTTTGCCCCTAATGCCAAAAAGATCCATATTGAAATCGATCCCTCAGAGATCAACAAAAACATTGCTGTGGATATCGCTCTGGTCGGTGATCTTAAAGAAACCCTGCAAAAGATTCTGCCCAATGTGCAGCCCGCCAATCATGCAGAATGGTTAGCCACAATTGAGGCATGGAAAGGCGATTCTTCAGTTCGCAATATCCAGAACCTGCCGGATAACGGCCACCTGTATGCCGCCCACGTGATCAACGATCTGTGGCGCTATACCAACGGTGAATCACTGGTTGTTTCTGATGTTGGTCAGAACCAGATGTGGACGGCTCAATATTACCGGCACGACAAACCAAACACCGCCATTACCTCGGGTGGATTGGGAACAATGGGCTTCGGCTTACCCGCGGCCATTGGCGCCAAATTTGCCCGCCCCGAAATGGAAGTATGGGCCATTGCCGGCGACGGTGGTTTTCAGATGACTCAGGCAGAACTCTCCACAGCCGCGCAGGAAGGCATCAAGATCAACCTGGCTATCTTGAATAACGGTTACCTGGGCATGGTACGTCAGTGGCAGGAGTTCTTCTATGACCGGCGTTACTCTGCCACCCCCATGAAGAGTCCGGATTTTGTGAAGATCGCCGAAGCACACGGCCTCACCGGGATCCGTGTCACCCGACGTGACGAAGTGGCTGATGCCATTTGTAAAGCCAGGGAAACCCCTGGCAGCGTGGTGATCGATTTCCAGGTTGAAAAAGAAGACAGTGTTTATCCGATGGTACCCAGCAATGCATCCATCGATGCTATGATTCGGCGCCCTGTACCGCAGATCGCTGACCGCTAGGATTTGCAAGTGTTTTGTATCTAAGAAACAAGGAGAAAGAATGCGTCATACATTTGTAGCTCTAGTTGAGGATAAACCGGGTGTGTTGAATCGGGTGGTCTCCGTTTTTCGCCGCCGCAATTTCAATATCGAATCACTCACTGTCGGTCACACACATCAGGTAGGTATTTCACGCATCACCATCGTAGTAGACAGCGATCAAACTGAAGTTGAACGCATCATGCCCTATATGTACAAATTGATCAACGTTTTGCAGGTCGAAGACCTCACCCACACAGCCCGTGTAAGCCGTGATCTGGCTATGGTCAAGGTAAATGCCACCACAGAAAACCGTTCCGCGATCATGCAGTTTGCAGAAGTCTTTCGGGCGCGCATTGTGGATGTAGGCAACGATTCACTCATTATCGAGATCACCGGCGATGAAGAAAAAGTAAACGGTTTTGTAGATGTGCTTCGCCCCTACGGAATTATCGAAATGGTTCGCACAGGCATTATCGCCATGGAACGCGGAACATCTACGTTATTGAATAACATGGCCGAGACTCAAAATATCGAATTACCCATCGAATATAAGATGGCGTCTGGAAATTAACCTACATTGCAACATACAAAAGGAGTAACACAATGGCAAAAATAAATTTTGGCGGCGTTGAAGAAGATGTAGTCACTCGGGAAGAATTTCCCCTTGCAAAAGCCCGGCAAGTACTCAAAGATGAAGTAATTGCCGTACTTGGATATGGTGTTCAAGGGCCTGCTCAATCGCTGAATATGCGCGATAACGGCTTCAACGTTATTGTCGGTCAAAGAGAGCACTCACCCTCCTGGGATAAAGCAGTCAAAGACGGTTGGGTCCCCGGAAAAACTCTTTTTAACCTCGAAGATGCTGCTGAGCGCGGCACGGTCATCCAGTTCCTGGTTTCAGACGCCGCCCAAAAATTGACCTGGCCCCAGGTGAAAAAACATCTCAAACCCGGAGATGCTCTCTATTTTTCACACGGTTTTGCCATCGTCTATGCTGACCAGACCGGGGTTGTTGCTCCCGATTTTGTAGATGTCGTTCTGGTTGCCCCCAAGGGTTCAGGCACCAGCGTACGTGCGAACTTCCTGGACGGCAGCGGCATCAACAGCAGCTTCGCCGTGTATCAGGATTACACAGGCCATGCCACCGAGCGTACCCTGGCTTTGGGCATCGCCATTGGATCTGGTTACCTCTTCCCGACAACTTTCCAGAATGAAGTTTACAGCGACCTGACCGGCGAAAGAGGCATTTTGATGGGCGCTCTGGCAGGTGTGATGGAAGCGCAATACGCCACCTTACGTTCTCACGGCCATTCACCCAGTGAAGCATTCAACGAAACCGTTGAAGAATTAACCCAGAGTCTCATCCGCCTTGTCAGCCAGAACGGCATGGATTGGATGTATGCGAATTGTTCCACCACAGCCCAGCGCGGTGCACTCGATTGGCGCCACGAATTTAGAAAAGCAGTCACTCCGGTCTTTGATCATTTGTACAAGAGCGTCACCACTGGTGAAGAAACTCGTGTCGTCATCGAAGCCAACAGCAAGCCCGATTACCAACAAAAGCTAACCGCTGAATTAACCGAAATGCGTGAATCTGAAATGTGGCGGGCTGGCGCGACGGTTCGTTCACTGCGCCCGGAGAACTGGGGAAAGACAAAACATGAATAATTGTGTTCGTATTTTCGACACCACCCTGCGCGACGGCGAGCAATCGCCGGGTGCGACCATGACCACGGCAGAAAAGTTGGAAGTTGCACGTGCGTTGGCTCGTCTGGGCGTGGATGTCATTGAAGCAGGCTTCCCGGCTGCTTCGCCTGACGACCTTGAGGCCGTCAGGCGCATTTCGCTGGAAGTGGGTAAAGCAGAGAATGGGGCACGCGTGCCCATCATCTGCGGTCTGGCCCGCACCGTCGAAAGCGATATCGACAAAGCCTGGGAAGGTGTCCGCGAATCCAGCCATCCGCGCATTCATACTTTTATTGCCACCTCAGATATCCACATGCAATACAAGTTAAAAATGACGCGCAGCCAGGTGGAAGAAAAAGTGGCCAGCATGGTTGCCTACGCACACAACCTGTGCTCGGACGTTGAGTTTAGCCCGGAAGATGCCGGCCGCAGCGACCCCGAATTTCTCTATCGAGTGCTCGATATTGCCATCCGTGCCGGAGCCACCACTTTGAATATTCCCGATACCGTGGGCTATACCCTGCCAGACGAGTTCGGGGCGTTAATTTCGGGGATCATCAAAAACACCCCTGGCATTGAAAAATGCACCATTTCAGTCCATTGCCATAACGACCTGGGGCTGGCCACAGCCAATACCCTCGCCGGCATCCGTTCCGGTGCCCGCCAGGCAGAGGTCACCATCAATGGCATCGGTGAACGAGCCGGCAACACTGCCCTTGAAGAAGTGGTCATGGCACTGCAAACGCGCCACCAGGTGCTGGACTTGAATACCAATATCGACGCTACCCAGTTGGCCAGGGTTAGTAAACTGGTCAGTAACTACACTGGCATCTCCGTCCAACCCAATAAAGCCATCGTAGGCGCCAATGCTTTCGCGCATGAAGCCGGTATCCATCAAGACGGCATGCTCAAGAACAACCAGACCTACGAAATCATGCGGCCAGAAATGGTCGGGGTTTCGCAAACCAGCCTGGTGCTGGGTAAGCACTCCGGCAGACACGCGCTGAATGAACGCATGACCGCTTTGGGCTACGCGCTGGATGATGACGCCATAAACAAGCTCTTTGACCGCTTCAAATTACTGGCGGATAAAAAGAAGACCATCACCGACGCTGATCTTGAGGCGCTGGTCTCTGATGAGCTGTACCAACCCAAAGTCATCTTCACGCTGGATGGGCTACAGGTTGCCTGTGGAACAATGGGCCTACCCACTGCCACAGTGCGCCTCATCGGCCCGGACGGGAAAGCCTCCGTCCATGCCGCCATTGGCACCGGTCCGGTGGATGCGGCCTTCAAAGCTGTGGATGCCATCGTCAATGCCAGCAGCACATTGGTTGAATTCGTCATTCATGCCATCACTGAGGGGATCGATGCGCAGGGCGAAGTTACTGTTCGCATTGCCAACAGCGACCAACCGTCAAGGATGAATCCACAAAATGAAAACGAACCTTTACGCACCTTCGGCGGATATGGTGCGGATACAGACATCGTTGTAGCCAGTGCCAAAGCCTACCTCTCTGCAATAAACAAGATGCTGGTGGCAAACGGCGCCTATGGTTCGGTAGAAATTCCAGCAGTCCAAACAATTAAGTAGTTTCTTTGTTGGTTAGAAAGAGGAGATATAAGTCATGAAAAAATCAAAGACCAATTCCGAACCCCAAAAAGATGAAAGCCTGATGGATTTCTTCCCTCAGCTTCGCACGATCCCGAATGGATGGGATCTATCAGAAATGTTTAACGTTGAAAAACCTGAATTCAACGAGGCCAATGAACCAACAAACTCTGAAGAAACTGAAAGCGAATAATGAGCCAACCGTTAACCCTTTTTCAAAAAGTTTGGAATGAACATCTTGTTACACAGCAGCCGGGAGCCCCCGCTGTTTTGTACATTGATCTTCACCTCATCCATGAAGTCACCTCTCCGCAGGCATTTACCGGCCTGCGTGAGAAAAACCTTGCCGTCCGCCGCCCGGATCGAACCGTTGCAACAGTCGATCACGCCATCCCCACCCTGCCTTCCAAAGACGGCAGTGTGGCTGGCAGGCTGGCCTTTGCTGATGATCTTTCGCGCAAACAGATTGCCCAATTGGAAACGAATGCCAACCAGTTTGGTATTCGCAGCTACGGCCCTGCCAGCAGCCAAAACGGCATCGTGCATGTCGTCGGGCCAGAACTGGGGTTCACCCAGCCGGGCATGACCATCGTTTGCGGTGACAGCCACACCTCCACTCACGGAGCATTTGGCGCGCTAGCATTTGGCATCGGCACCAGCGAAGTGGAACATGTGCTGGCCACTCAGTGCCTGCTGCAGCACCAGCCCAAAACCTGTGAAGTAAAAGTGGAAGGCAAACTGGGAACCGGTGTCTCAGCCAAAGACATCATTTTGGCTTTGATCGCCAAGATCGGGGTTGGCGGCGGTATTGGATATGTGCTGGAATACAGCGGTTCTACGATCCGTGCCCTCAGCATGGAAGAACGCATGACCATTTGTAATATGTCCATCGAAGCAGGTGCGCGCGCGGGCATGATCGCCCCGGATGAAGTCACTTATGCATACCTTACCGGCAAGCCATTTGCCCCTCAAGGCGCGGAGTGGGACGCAGCCGTGGCGCGTTGGGAAACATTGCCCACGGATGCAGGAGCCGTTTTTGACAAGACGGTCACCCTGGATGCTTCTGCTCTTGAACCCATGATCACTTTTGGCACCAATCCCGGCATGGGTATCCCCATCAGCGGCAAGATCCCCACTACTAGTGATTTTTCGGAGAGCAGCCAACAAGCAGCTCTGGAAAAAGCACTCCTTTATATGGGGTTAAAAGCTGGTGATCCAATTCTGGGGCACCCGGTTGATGTGGTCTTCATCGGGAGCTGCACCAACTCCCGCATTTCCGACCTGCGCCTGGCAGCCAGTGTCATGAAAAACCGTCAGGTTGCACAGGGGGTTCGGGTGCTTGTCGTACCCGGCTCTCAGCAAATCAAACGCCAGGCTGAAGCCGAAGGATTGGACAAAATATTCAAAGATGCCGGGGCCGAATGGCGTGAAGCCGGCTGCAGCATGTGTATCGCCATGAACGGGGACCAGCTCACCCCCGGCCAATATGCCGTCAGCACCAGCAACCGTAACTTTGAAGGCCGCCAGGGCAAGGGTGGACGCACATTCCTGGCCAGCCCATTAACCGCCGCTGCCGCTGCCGTTACCGGTCAGGTCACAGACGTCCGCACCCTGTTAGACGAGTAAAAGAAAGAGGAAACTATGCAGCCTTTTAAAAACATTAACTCACGCGTCGTCGCACTGCCGCTGAACGATATTGATACAGATCAGATCATCCCGGCGCGCTTCCTCAAAGTGACCGATAAAGTGGGTCTGGGTGCCAACCTTTTTTCAGATTGGCGCTATTTCAGCGACGGCAGCCCCAAACCTGAGTTCATCCTCAACAAGCCGGAGTCGAAGGGAGCCGCCATCCTATTTGCCGGTGATAACTTTGGCTGCGGGTCTTCGCGTGAGCATGCCCCCTGGGCGCTGACCGATTTCGGTTTCCGGGCTGTGGTTGCCACTTCGTTTGGGGATATCTTCCGCAATAATTCCCTCAAAAATGGCCTTTTACCCATCCAGGTAGACCCGACCACTCACACCCTGATGCACGAGCTGCTGGATGAACTTCCCCGTGCTGAGTGGAATATCGATCTTGAAGCACAAACTCTGACTCTGCCAAACGGAACCTCCGTCCACTTTGCAATTGATCCGTTTGCAAAAACGTGCCTGATAAAGGGCAAGGATGAGTTGGGATATTTGCTGTCGTTCGCCAGCCAGACCGCGGCCTATGAACAGACTCACCATAAACAACAGGTGACGGCGTGATCCAGGTCTACGACACCACTTTACGTGACGGCACCCAGCGCAAGGATATTTCGCTTTCTTGCGATGATAAACTGCGCATTGCCCAACGTCTGGATGATCTTGGAGTGGATTACATAGAAGGCGGCTGGCCAGGTTCAAACCCCAAGGATGTTGAATTCTTCAAACGCGCAGCCG
>PMIV01000282.1:8009-12366 GCA_003158355.1 Anaerolineaceae bacterium | reverse complement strand
TGCTTAAACCAGGCCCTCTGACGGATGAGGAATGGGTTATCATGCGCCAGCATCCTCGATACGCCTTTGACATGCTTTCGCCGATCAAGTTTTTAGAACGAGCGCTGGATATTCCCTACTGTCATCACGAAAAATGGGACGGCAGCGGTTACCCCCGCGGTCTCTTCCGGAAAGAAATCCCGCTGGCGGCGCGTATCTTTAGTGTGATCGACGTCTGGGACTCGATGAGTTATGACCGCCCATACAGAAAAGCGATGCCGCAGTCAGAGGTTCTAAAATATATCGCCTCGCGCAGCGGGCTTGATTTTGACCCGGATGTGATCAAGGCCTTTTTTTTGTGGCTCCAAAGTGAGAATGGAATTTCGAGGATAAAATGAAAAAAATACTGCCTTTGTTTTTGTTGTTCTTTTTACTCAGTAGCTGCAGCCAGGCGGTGGCAAATACTCCCTCGCCCACACCAGACATCTTAACCGGACGCTTGACTCTGGCCGGTTCCACTACCATACAACCGCTCATTTCTCCGCTGGCGGATGACTTCGTAAAGCTGCATCCCAACATCAACATGGATATTGCCGGTGGGGGCACCGCAGTGGGGATCAGCGCCGTTCACAATGGCACCTCGGATATTGGCATGGCCTCGCGCACGCTTACCACCGAGGAAAGCAAGGGCATCAATCAATTCCAGATTGCTTTCGATGTGTTAGCCATTGTGGTTCACCCGGATAACCCGGTGAAAACGTTGACGCTCGCCCAGATCCAGGATATCTATTTTGGCCGCGTCACCAATTGGAAAGACCTTGGGGGGTTGGATCAGCCCATCGTGCCGGTGCAGCGGGAAATCTCTTCCGGTTCGCGCGGCGCCTTCGACGAAATGGTGCTGAATAAACAAACTGCCACTGCCAGCAATATTGAAACCGCGGTCACAGCCGGGGATGCCGCTGCCCGCATTTCGAGTGAAGAAGGGGCAATCGGTTATCTCGGCTTCGGCAATCTTGAAAAAAGCATTAAAGTAGTAGCCGTGAATGGGGTGATCCCCACCCAGGTCACTGCCAAGGATGGATCTTATTCTCTGGTGCGCCCGCTCATTCTCATGACCGGACCGCTCACCCAACCCCTGGCGCAAGTTTTCATCGATTATGTGCTCAGCCCTGTTGGTCAAAAAGCTGTCAACGACCTGGGCTGGATCCCGGTCAAATAAACGTTTTGCCATAGACGTTCAAACAGAACTAAAAGCAGGGACTGTCGCCAAGCAGTCCCTGCTTTGCATTACCCGCAATTTTTTATTAACATTGAATATGAGTCCTGTAAAACGATTGCCTTTCCTCTTTGCTTCTGCTATACTCTCTTTAACTTACCGACCGGTCGGTAAGTATTTAGATCAACAAATGAACGGAGGAATTATCTGTGGAAAATCGAAGCCGTAAGACCGTATTAACTGTATTATTTATCGGTGTGCTCATGGGCGCGCTGGATATTGCCATTGTCGGGCCGGCATTGCCCTCAATTCGCACGTATTTCAATATCTCAGACCGAGCCCTCTCGTGGATCTTCAGCATCTACGTTTTGTTCAACCTCATCGGCACGCCGCTGATGGCAAAACTCTCCGACCAGTTCGGGCGGCGCAGTATCTACGTGCTGGACGTGACTCTCTTTGCCCTCGGCTCCTTGCTGGTAGTTCTCTCGCCCAGCTTCCCCTTCTTGCTGGCCGGACGGGCCATTCAAGGCTTTGGCGCGGGCGGCATCTTCCCGGTGGCCAGCGCGGTCATCGGCGATACCTTCCCGGCGGATAAACGCGGCGGCGCCCTGGGGCTGATCGGTGCGGTATTCGGCCTGGCCTTCATCATCGGCCCGATCCTTGGCGGTGTCATTCTGAGCCTGGCCACCTGGCAGTGGCTTTTCCTCATCAACCTGCCCATCGCAGTGGTGGTGGTCATTCTCAGTTTGCGTGTACTGCCCTCCAAACGCATGAACACGGGCAAACGATTTGACTGGCAAGGTATGGCTGTTCTGGCCATCATGCTGGCCAGCCTGGCGCTGGCCGTGAACCAACTGGATACCAACCGCTTCTTCGCCAGCCTGGTCTCGCTAAAGGTACTACCCTTCCTGGCCGTCTTCATCGTGCTTCTCTTCGTTTTGATCTACCTGGAAAAACGCGCCGAAAGCCCCATCATCTCCCCAAAGTTGTTCGACCGGCGCCAACTGCGCATCACTTATGCCCTCTCCACCGGCGCGGGTTTCGCAGAAGCGGGGCTGGTGTTCATGCCGCTGCTGGCTGTGGTTTCACTAGCCTCCTATGGCATCAAAACCAACAACGCCTCGTGGATGATCATGCCAGTGGTGCTTGCCATGTCAGTAGGCTCACCTTTGGCCGGCCGTTTTCTGGACAAACTTGGCTCACGCATCGTAATCCTCTTCGGCACAGCGCTGACCATGCTCGGTTTTATCATGCTGGGACTGTTTTCGAGCAGCATGGCGCTCTTCATCCTGGCCGGAGTTTTGATCGGGTTGGGCCTCTCCGCACTGTTGGGAGCCCCCTTGCGCTACATCATGCTGAACGAATCCACCCTGGCAGAACGCTCCGTGGCTCAGGGGGTCGTGGCCGTCTTTTCGAGCACGGGCCAACTACTGGGTGCCGCCCTCACCGGAGCCATTGCCGCTTCGCGTTCAGCGACGGCGGGAGCTGCCGCGGGTTACAGCCTGGCCTTCTTCATCACCGGGCTGCTCAGTTTGCTGCTGTTCGGTATCACCTTCCTCTTAAAGAACCGCGCCAGTGAGCAGGCTACCGTGCAGCATAATGAAAAGACCCCTGCAACAGACTGAATCCAATTCCCCGGAATCGCATTCCCCGGTAAAATGAAACCCGGAAAGGCTACCGCATGGATAATGAAACTGAAAAGATGATCCAAAAGATCCTCGAAACCGCCCGAGGTTTATTCGTCGCCAAAGGCTATGAAGGCATCTCCATGCGCGAAATTGCCGCAGCCTGCGGCCTTTCTAAAGCCGGTTTGTATTATCACTTCACCGATAAGCAAGATTTGTTCCTGGCTATCCTTGATGACCAGTTGAACGACCTCGAAGCAGCCCTGGTCGAAATCGAATCCAAAGGCGGCAGCGCGCGCAGCAAGATCAGAGCCTTCTTGACCAATATCTTCTCGCAGACTGCCAACCAGACCGGTGTCATCCGCCTGGCTTCGCAGGAGATGGGCAAAGTGGACCCGGCTGCGCGGGCAGACTTCAACCAGCGCTACCAGGAGAAATTCTTGAACCATCTGGCAGCAATCTGGACGGAGGGCATGGCCGACGGCGAGATCCGCAGCGTGGACGCGCAGCTGAGCGTGTGGGCTTTGCTGGGGTTGATGTACCCCTACTTAAACCGCCATTTCAACAACAGCCTTGAAGCGGAGCGGATGATCGACTTTATCGAATCCGTCCTCTTTGACGGCATCGCCTCCAAATAACAGACATGGCACAAACGAATCGACAGGGACTGCACCATCGCAGTTCCTGCTTTGTTTTACATGGTAAGATTAATTAATTATGAGAAACAGGTTCAGTTGAAAGGCAGCGCTATGAATAAAAATCCATTGGTCTTCACCCGGATATTGGCAGTCGGCGGTACGGTACTGACGGGGCTGCCAGTGCTCTCGCCGCTGATCTTGACGCTGGTACTGATGATCAGCCGGAACGTCTTCCTCTTTGACTACCTGATGCCGGCAGAATTCTTCCCGGCGGTGTTTGTGGGCGCCGGGCTGCTGCTGTGGGCCGCGCTGCGCGCTCATTTGTTTATCAGACCCATCTCGTGGACGACAACGACGGCCGCGGCCCTGATCGTGCTCGCCCAGGGGCTGGCAATCGTCACCGGGCTGTCCTCGGGCAAAGTGGCCAGGGGCGGCTGGCAGGAAATCGCGGCGACGGTCCTTATCGTCGGCTATGCACTGGCGGTGCTGGTGCTGGCACTGTTGGGCATCCGCCTGTGCCGCGCCCTCTTCCGCAAACCGCAGGCTTGATGCGCCGGGCGTGAATTCCCCTGCGGATTTATTGGTAGTGTTTCACGATTTAATACTAAAATTAATGCGTGCCTGATGGCCGCAATTTTATGTGATAACAAGGAACATATAAAATGAAAAAATCCAGTACTTCCCGTCCGTTCGTGGTGTGGCTGCTGATCGTGCTGCAATTCCTTTTAGGCCTGGGAGCTCTGGGCGGCGGCGGGGTACTGATGGCCGGCCCGGACGGCAGCATCATCCACATGCCGCTGAGCCTGCTGCAGAGCTCGCCGTTCGCTAATTTCTTCTTGCCCGGGCTGATCTTGTTCACCTTTGTGGGGCTCTTCCCGTGCGCGGTGGCCTACAGCTTA
>PMIV01000282.1:0-7985 GCA_003158355.1 Anaerolineaceae bacterium | reverse complement strand
TGAGAAGGTATTGCAAGCTTAATTCGTAAATATTTTGTTTGGCCCGATATTATTTGTGTTTTTATAAATTACAAAAGCAGTACTTTTTTATGAAACTTCATTAAGATTGCAAATAATCCCTGACTATTTGATCGGGAAAGTGAAAATGAAAGCGAATAATATTTGACGGGGAATCTCGGGTTTATTTGCTTTTCCATTAACAATCATGTCGGTTCACGCCACTTAATCAACTTTCAGAACCACTATTGATTGTTCTTTGTCGGAGAATCTTATGGAAAATAACATCATCGAAGTAAGTAATGTAACAAAAGTGCTGGGGGGACATGCCGTCCTTTCAGATATCAATTTTCAGGTTCCAAAAGGATTAGTATTTGGGATTTTGGGGCCGAATGGTTCTGGGAAGACCACTTTATTACGCATCTTGTTAGGCTTAATCACGCCTGATACCGGTGAAGTTAAAGTGTTGGGGCAGAATCCAGTAAGCATGACCAGAGAAGACAAAAATGGAATCGGTTTCGTTCTAGAAGATCATGGGGTAAATGAACGACTGACTGCTTACCAAAATATCGATTTCTTTGCTCAGGTTTATGGATTAGCGAAAGAAAAGCGCAGAGCCCGGATCCTTGAAATGCTCGATAAAGTGGACTTATCCGCATACATAAAGAAACCAGTTGGAACTTTTTCAAAAGGGATGAAACAACGACTTTCGCTCGCCAGGGCTTTGATACACGAGCCAAGAATTTTGTTCCTGGACGAACCAACATCCAATCTTGACCCAGAGGGAACAGTATATATCAGGAATCTGATCCTCAAATTGTCAAGCGAGGAGGGAATTACAATTTATATCAACTCACATGACCTGGATGAGGTTGAACGGATCTGCACCAGGATAGTGATCATGAAGCATGGGAATATTATGCTCCAGGGGGCGATGGCTGATTTGTTAAGGCCAAACAATCAAACAACTCTTGAAGTCAAGCTGGAAGAAAGTGAAGCTTTCCCGAAATTAGTTAATCTATTAAATACTTTATCCTTTGTCACTCATTTTAAGATAGAAAAAGGGGCTGCTTTTATTGAGTTAATTGACGATTCTTCGCGATTAACCCTTTTTAATACACTTGCTCAAAATTCCATCCCAATTAAAGAGATTACCCAAATTAAAAACAGCTTGGAGGATCTGTATATTTCAATTGTTAAGGAGGAGGAACATCATGAGGTTCAATGATATTGTCGCAGTAGCAAAAAGAGAATTGCTGGTGATTACTAATTATAAGTTTTCATTCCTTGTTCTTTTTCTCGGATCATTTTATCTCGGCACGTATTTATCAATGGCGTACACAAACCTTATCCCTGATCCTCAAATCAGAATGGATACCTACCTGGCTTTCTTTTTCCTGTCAACAGAAATAGCATGCAGTTGGGCTTTGTCAACTATACAAGTCCAGGATTATATGCGGCAAAGATGTATGGAGACGATTTTAGCAACACCTTTATCTTTAGCTTCAATCTTATTGGGGAAATCCCTGGCAATTTTTATTCTCAGTTACATCCCTTCTTTACTATGTACAATAATTGTTTTTTGTCAGGCAAATTTGCCATTGGGATTAACAGCTCTTGTTTTTCCTTCATCTGTTGGGTGGATACTCTTTTTCATCTCTCCAGTTCTGTTATTTGGGATAATCTGTTTAAACACATTGCAATTAATGTATTTGAATCATTCTATGGGTAGCTTGATAGCAGTCTTTGTTATTTATCTTCTCGTTTTTCGTACAGGTGCTCATTTTTCTTCCAGTATAGGTCTCACCGTTTTGGTTGGTTATGTTTTGGGTTTATTATGTGTTTTTTTGTTATCGTATATCGGTTTAAAGTTCCTGAAAAAAGAAAGAATCGTGTTGGCACTTTAGATCCGCTTATATCGACTTTTTTCAATTGAGGTGGTTTTCCTTTACCAATGCAGAGGTGGTGAACGCGGTCTTCGACGGTGAGAATGCCATCAACCCCTTCAAGCAGTTCCACTGGAGCTGGGCTGCCTCGCTGACCGCGGGGGGTGAGAAGGTATTGCGGGGTGAAGTGATTAAAAACCTGGAAAATTCATCCTTATTTGAGAATAGTAAATATCAGATATTGGATATAATGCGAACTATCTGATATTTAGAGGAATGAATAGTAAGATTTGTATTTTTTTCCATTAATTTGATAGAAAACGTCTAGTAATAAGATAATAAACATTGAAAATTATCTTATTAATTTATTGCTGATATATAATTAAATAAAGAATGTAATTAAGATTTTTTAAATTTGAATAAACTATCTTTCTAAAAAATGGGGGTAATTATGGATTATCCATATGAGAATTTAGGACCGGAGAAATTTCAACAATTTTGTCAGTCATTACTTACTCATGAATTTGAAAATGTTCAGTGCTTTCCAGTTTCGCAAGCTGATGGCGGAAGAGATGCATTATCCTATCTTAATCATGAAGGAACAAAAGGCTTTGTAGTTTACCAAATTAAATATATTCAGCATCCATTATCGGATAGCGATCCACATCTTAAGCTTGTTGGAATATTGGAAGAAGAATTACCAAAGATAAAAAAATTAATAGATAGCGGCGCAAAGAAATTTATATTACTTACTAACATTCCAGGAACAGCGAAACTCAATTCGGGTTCGATTGATAAAGTAAATAAATTATTATTTGATAATATTGGTACGGATGCATATTGTTGGTGGAGAGATGATTTAAATCGTAGGTTAGATAATGACTGGGACATAAAATGGGCTTATCCGGAATTGATGACCGGCCCAGATTTAATTAGAGCAATTATTGAAAATGGTTTAACTGAACAAAAAGAACGAAGAACTTTAGCAATTAGGGCATTCATAAATGATCAATTTTTGCGTGATGAAGAAGTCAGATTTAAACAAGTAGATCTACAACATAATTTATTAGATCTTTTCATTGATGTTCCAATTATTCCACCTCAGCATATTTCTTCAAAACGAATATCCAACAACCTTTTTCATTTGATGTACTCGTTCTCAAATAATTCAAAGGAAAGAAATGAATCAGAGTCAATGATTTTTGACGAAATTCCAACAAGAGAATCCCAAAGCCAACTTTATAATAATCTTGATAAATTCCATTATCCAAAAGTTGGTGCCGCAACATTATTATTAAATTCGAAAATACAAAATATCACACCGAAAATAGTCCTCGAAGGTGCACCGGGACAGGGCAAGTCAACTATTGTACAATACATTTGCCAAGTGCATAGGGCACGATTGCTTGAGAAAAAAGAATTATTCAAAAATTTTAACTCCGAGCATTTATTATCTCCTGTAAAACTACCTTTTAAAGTAGACCTAAGAGATTTTTCATCTTGGCTTGGTGGAAAAGATCCATTCTCATCGGAGAATAATGATATTCCTTCTCAGACTTTACATAATTCACTTGAAACTTTTCTTGCTGCACAAGTTAGCCATCATTCAGGTGGCATCGAATTTTCATCACTAGATTTGTTGTCAGTATTAAAATTAAGTTCAGTCTTGTTAGTTCTAGATGGCCTTGATGAAGTTGTAGACATAGCAAGAAGACAAGAAGTCATTGAGGAAATTATAAATGGGGTTAATCGTTTGGAAATTAACTGTGGATCATTACAAGTTATCGTCACTAGCCGTCCTTCCGTCTTCGTGAATTCTAAGGGGTTACCAGAAAATATATTCCCTTATTTTCGATTAGCTGATGTTCCCCGAGAATTAATTGATGAATATGCAGAAAAATGGATGCGTGCACGCGGTTTACAAAATAGAGAAAAGGTTGAGATCAAAAAAATCATTAAAGATAAACTTGATCAACCCCATTTGCGTGAATTAGCAAAAAACCCGATGCAACTTACCATCTTATTAAGTTTAATACATTCGCAAGGTTCCTCTTTGCCAGATAAACGAACCGCTTTATATGATAACTATGTTGATCTTTTCTTTAACAGAGAATCAGAAAAAAACTGGATTGTTCGAGATCACCGGCAATTATTAATTGATATTCACCATTATTTGGGCTGGATATTACATTCAGAATCTGAATTATCCAACCCGAATGATGGAAATAATGGAAGAATTACTGATGCAAAATTGCATATTATTCTTGAAAAATATTTAATTGATGAAGGTTTCGATCCAAAAATATCTTCAGAAATATTTACTGGGATGGTCGAAAGGGTTGTAGCTTTGGTTTCTCGTGTTCAAGGTACTTATGAATTTGAGGTTCAACCATTAAGAGAATATTTTGCAGCCAAATATTTATATGAAACAGCCCCTTATTCACCAGTCGGAAGTGAAAAATCGGGTACCTTACCTGATAGATTTAATGCAATTTCGCGTGATTTTTACTGGATGAATGTAACAAGATTTTATGCAGGTTGTTATAGTAAAGGAGAATTAGCATCCTTAATTGACTGTCTGCGTGAATTAGTTCACAGTGAGGGGTATAAATATATAAGCCATCCTAGAATATTGGCTGCAACTTTATTATCAGATTGGGTGTTTACACAACACCCGAAATCAGTAAAAGAGGTGGTTGAGCTAATTCTCGATGGTATTGGTCTTCGATATGTTTTAGCAACTGGGCCCAGACAAGTAATTAATGGAAGTCCTCTCATCTTACCAGATAATTGTGGAAAAAATGAATTATTAGATTTCTGTTTTGATAATTTGGAACAGTTTCCCCCTAAAGATTATGCCCTTGACCTAATAAATCTAATCAAGTCAAACGCATCAATAGATGAGATTTTTTCTACCTGGGATTTTAGAAAAGAAAAACCCGAAGTAAAAAATAACATTAAATGGCTTGAATATGGTTTATATCTTGGTTGTCTGTCAAAAGTTAGCATTGATTTTCTCAATCAATTATCAAAAAATAGTGATTTAAAACCCATAATAAAAATTTTATTGCGAACACACCGATATGATTTTTTTGAATTAAAGGAAAATTATTCCGTTTTGGTTCAAATGATTCTTGATGGTGAAGGGGAGGTTTATCAGGTTCCAGAATCCAATAATGTACTTCAGAAATTCTCTGCATTTTTAACTGATGCTACTTTTCAATTTCCATTAATCATGCCTGAACCAACACCATTGATAGAAATCTTAAATAGAACCTTATGGAGGAAAGCAGATTCAACTAGTTCCGATGAAAACAATAATGAACAAAATAATCAACACCTTCTTAATGAAGAATATCAAGATAAATGTGAATCAACTATAAAAATTATTGAAAATGAATTAGCTAAAACTGCGCTAGAATGGTCTTCTGAAATTTCCACTTGGGACTCTATAGTTGAGGGAGGTCGTCTTATATGGGGAGATCAATGGGTTTTTAACAAAATTGCTAATATGAGTGCCGGAATTAAATCCAAAAACGAAACATATAATAATTTTTCGGACTTGTTAGATAGTTCAAAATCACTATGTAAAAGAGCTAGATATGCTAGACTACGTGCTGGTAACCCAAATTGGTGGCTGAAGCAATTTGAACAATCAAAGAATAAATCGGATTTCCTTTTGATTTTATTAATTTTAATTTCTTGGGGAAGCGAAACTACTTTACACCTACTTTCAAATAAAATAGATGAAGTCGTTTCAAAACTGGATAATGAGGATTGGCAAAAACTATTTAATTCAGTAATTTTCTTCACTCAAACAAATAACCACCACACAAAAATTAGTGAAGAAATGACAATTATAAATCTTGATCCTAGAACTATTACATTGTTAAGTATTCGAGCAAAAGAGAATAATATGTTTATTTCTAAATTCTTATTAAATTATTCAGGTACAGATCCAATTATTTTGGGCGTGTGTGAAAAAACCATTATGACCCAGCTAAAATCAGGAATAATTGATTGGACCACTGCACTTGAATTTATCAAAAAAAGATATCAACAAGATCATATTTCTGATAGATATGCTGCATATCTATTTTTAAGAAGTGAAGAAGAAATCCAAATGCCAGAAGAAATTGCAAAAGTAATTCTTAGTGATCCCGAAAACTACCCAGCGTATTTAATCTCCTTCGCTGAACAAAGATTCCGAAATTATGTTGCTACTAATATTTTACCTGTAGGAGAAATTGCATTACGTGATAATTGGTTTCCCTTACAATAGCCACTTTTGGTTATTATCAATCATGGATTCACATTTTTTACTACTATTCGTTTAATGTTCCCTATTAATTTACAATTTTTACATCAAAAAAATCAAACGCACATTATGTTTCAGGATATCCAGGATTTCGACAAAGCCAAAGCTGCCCTGGCCCGCGGTGAGGATGAACTCATCCCGGCCGAGATCGTGAACGCGATCCTCGACGGCGAGAACGCCATCAAAGTCTGGCGCGAATTCCGCGGGCTGGCGCAGGCTGAACTGGCGCAAAAGATCAACATCAGCGCACCGTACCTCTCTCAACTGGAGAGCGGCAAACGCAGCGGCTCGGTGGAGGTACTGGCAGTCATCGCCGGCGCGCTCGACCTTTCCGTGGACGTGCTGCTTCCCAACCCAACTTGATTTTTAATGCCTTTCTCATCTTGACACTGCCCGCAACTGTGATAATATTGCACCTATTATGTTATGCAAATCCGCTTTACTCCGCGCTCGACGAACCCCACCCATCACTTCCAAGAAGGATGGCAGTGTTCGCTTTAAGTAACATCTAAGCGGAGCCGCGGTAAATCTACTTTTACCCTCAACACAGTCCTCCTTCTTGGAGGGCTGTTTTTTGTTTAATCTCAAATTTCATGTAAACTTAAGGAGAAACCTGATGAACCCTGTAAATTGTCCTGAATGTGAAGCCCAGATCGACCTCGAAGCCACGACCGAAGTAGGGGAAATTATCGTCTGCCCCGATTGCGGCGTGGACCTGGAAGTGACCGCCCTCGACCCGGCCGCGGTGCAGTTGGCACCGATGGAACAGGAAGACTGGGGCGAGTAGAGCGATGCAGAAGAGATACCATATTGGCGTGTTGTATTCGCGCATGCGCGTGGAAGAGAAGTGGATCTTCGGCGCCATGGAAAAACGCGGCATCGACTACGACCGCCTCGACGACCGCGAGGTCTCTTTCGACCTCGAAGCCCCCGAGCCCTGGCTGAGCTACGACGCCGTGCTCGAACGCAGCATCAGCTACACCAGCGGGTTATACTCGCTGCGCATGCTCAACACCCTGGGCGTGCCCACCGTCAACAAAGCCAGCGTGGCCGAGATCTGCGGCGACAAGCTGGTTACCAGCGCCGTGCTGGCCAAAGCCGGTGTGCCGCAGCCGCACGTGGTCACCGCGTTCACCCCCGAAGCCGCCCTGGCCGCCATCGAAGCCTTTGGCTACCCGGTGGTGCTCAAGCCGGTGGTCGGTTCGTGGGGACGCCTGCTGGCCAAGGTCAACGACCGCGACGCCGCCGAAGCCGTGCTGGAACACAAAGCCACCCTTGGCTCGGTGCAGCACTCGGTCTTTTACATTCAAGAATACATTCACAAGCCCGGACGCGACATCCGTGCTATCGTGATTGGCGACCGCGTCATCACCGCCATCTACCGCAAGTCGGAGCACTGGATCACCAACACCGCGCGCGGCGGCGAGGGCGAACTCTGCCCCATCACCCCCGAGATCGAGGCGCTCTGCCTCAAAGCCACGGCTGCCGTGGGCGGGGGCGTGCTGGCCGTTGACCTGGTGGAGCATCCCGACAAGGGCATGCTGGTGAACGAGATCAACCACACCATGGAGTTTCACACCGCGCAGCCCGTCAGCAGCGTGGATATCGCGAACGAAATTGTCAACTACACGGTCGAAATGGCCAAAAAAGGAAAGGAATAAGCGCTCATGGTCAACGTTTCCATCATCGGAGGGTCAGGCTACGGCGGCGGCGAACTGCTGCGCCTGCTGCTCTCACACCCGCAGGTCAGCGTCAAACAGGTCACCTCGCGCTCGCATCTGGGT
>PMIV01000240.1:9798-13949 GCA_003158355.1 Anaerolineaceae bacterium | reverse complement strand
TTTACTTAGTTTCTGTGTGTTAATGGTGGGATTCAAGCTCGCCGTCACTTCAGCGATCTCTTTGGGCGCTGATTTTTCCATATACTGGCAGGCAGGAAGAGCGCTTCTCTTGCGCGGAGTAAGCCCGTACGACTCTTCGACCACGGCGATCATTCAACAGGGGATCTACGGCCGCCTAGCCAAAGCCAGCGAGGATCAACTCCGATATGCCTACCCACCCTTTGGTTTGTTAGTTATTTTGCCTTCGGTTGGCATGGTCTATCCCTGGGCGCAGGCTTACTGGATGGCTTTCAATCTGGTATCGATCTTCATCGCGTCATTGGTGATCAATAAACGCCCGCTTTTATGGCTGCTGGCAGGGTTGGTCTTCTTTTATCCGGTGAGCCGCGGAGTGATCCTTGGTCAGTTTGCCCTTATCATTGGGGCATTGCTGATCATTGCCTACGGTCTGCTGAACAATGGAAAACCGCCTTCTCCAACAAAACAATGGTTCGTGGGGATCTTGTTGGCCTGGTGCGCCATGAAGCCACAACTCTCCGGGTTGATCATTCTATTCGTTTTATTAGGAGCCGTTCAAAAGAAAGAATGGCGGGTTTTCGCCGGGCTCGTAACCGGCGCAATTTTCTTTGCCGGAATTTCCTGGATTTTCGTGCCTACCTGGGTTTCTGATTGGATCAAGGTTATCTTTGATTATGTTGGTTATGTGCCCATCCAACCGATCTTGAAAACATGGCTAGCAACCCTGGGGTTGGATTGGTCTGCCTTATGGCTGAAACTTTGTTTGCTTGCTGCAGGAGTTGGTTTAAGCGGGTGGATATTGACTGCCTGGTGGAAGAAACAACTGCCTGATTTTCTGGCGCTGGGTTGGCTGGTGCTTGTGAGCCAACTGGTAAACCCAAATCCAAAGAGTCAGCTTTCGGACCAAATCATCTTTTTTCTCCCCCTGGTGTTGTGGTTGACAAACCCATCGGTTAAAATTTGGCTGAGGAAGATTATTTGGGCAGCGTTCGTGATCGTTCCGTGGGTCCTCTTTGGCTTGTATTTCCAGGGTAAAGAGCCTTATGAGGTTGCTTCAGGTCTTGGGTTACTTTTTACACTTTGGTTGGCAGGTATGTTGATTACACATTTCAGAAATAAAAAATATGACCTTGAAAATAAACAACCCGTTGAAGTAAATTCACTTTGAAGGAAGGTAGTCCCTTGAAAAAGACAGAAAATGATCCGGTAAAAAAGTCCATTTCCAATAATTCCCAAAGAACAATGGTAGTTGTGGTTTCCTTGGCTACTTTGATTGGTGCCTTTATACGGCTTTTTTACGTGCTGCAAAGTGATTTTCCCCTCAACGATGGGGGCATGTTCTACACGATGATCAAGGACCTACAGGCTGCCAACTATCATTTGCCGGCTTTCACTTCTTACAATCAGGCCGCGATCCCATTTGCCTATCCTCCGCTGCCTTTTTATCTGGGCGGGGTCCTGAATTCCTGGTTTGGGATCGATTTGATCCAACTACTGCGCTTTTTACCCCTGGTGTTCAGCGTTTTAAGCATCCCCGCATTTTACTGGCTGGCAAAAATGGTCCTTAAAACTGACGTGCAGAGAGGTGCGGCAGTTTTTATCTTTGCTCTTTTTTCTCCAGTGTATACCTGGCAAATTATGGGGGGAGGGCTCACTCGCTCACCAGCTTTTTTCTTTATGATCTTGGCATTTGGGGCCTGCCTCAGTTGGGTAAAACAACATAAATGGTCTGCCTTTATCTGGATGATCATTTTCACCGCACTCACCACACTTTGTCACCTGGAAATGTTATGGATGCTAGCAATTAGTTTTCTGGTGATCTTCTTTGTGTCTCAACGCACCTGGAAAGGATTCGGACAATTTCTGCTGGCAGCAGTGGCTGTATTGCTCCTGACATCTCCCTGGTGGGGCACTGTTATTGCTCTTCATGGACTCTCCCCATTTATCCAAGCGATGAACAACGGTGCCTTCAATATCTTAAGGGTATTTGCCAGCTTGTTTTTCTTGACTTCCACGCAGGACCTAAACCAGATCCTTTTCCAATTACTGGCTTTGGTTGGTGTTTTCCTCGCTTTTCGTGAACGGAATTGGCTCTTGCCAGCCTGGTGGCTCGCGTTGGTCTTGTTCGACCCACGCAGCAGCCAGAGGAGTGTTGCGGTACCCGTAGCATTGTTGGCCGGATTGGTTTTAGCTCAATGGTTGGAATGGGTTTCAACGCATTTGCCTTGGCGAAAAAGAGTAAATATTTCACTTCTGGATCAACCTGTCGATTTTTCAAATGGTTGGATCAAGCTAATTCTTACGGTGCTTTTATTTTCTTTCATGTTGAATGATACGATCGGTTTTTATACATCCGGGTCGCTTTTAAGTAATTTGAACAAAGAGAATCGGGCGGCAATGCAGTGGGTGAAACAGAACACGTCTTCTGAAAGCCAATTTCTGGTGATCGATTTTCCAGGCGGATGGTATGATGATCGGGTCGGCGAATGGTTCCCAACGCTTAGTGAGCGCATCAGTATTTTAACTGCCCAGGGTCAAGAATGGCTTCCTGAAAACAAACAGTTAAAAACGGTCACGGCTTTGGGAGAGGTGAGTGCCTGCCAATTAAATGGGCTTGATTGCTTAACCGCCTGGATCAATAAAAATCAGGTGCAGGTAAATTACTTTTACTTCACGCTAAATACTCAGCAGTCGGGAAAACCTTTGAAATATACTTCTGTCATCGAAGCGCAAATGGCAAATGACTCCGCTTATCAGTTGGCTTATTCGAACTCCGATGTAAAAATATACAAAAAGAAGTAGATTTGTTTTTTTTGAAAACTGGCATAAATCCTGCACCTTAGAAACAAGTTCTCATTTGTTTTTGGAGGTCAGGATGCTTAAAAAATTTCTCTGGTTAACAATACTGGTCTTAATCACTGCCTGCACGATCTATATTTCGAGCGGGAGTTTAAATCTTGGCGAAGTTACAAAAACACCAACATTGGTTCCAACTTCCTCCGAAGTGATCACCGCAACCGCAGAATTGACCGCTGAAGCCACTGCGACAACGATCGTTGAAGATACAATTGCTCCAACTGCCACCGCCACTGCCACTGCCACTGAAATTGCCTCTGCGACTCCGACGTTGATTCCGGCCACTGCCACTGTTGTAGCTACGGCCACTGCCACCTCAATTCCGAGCCCAACTCCAACTCCAACTGCAACGGCTATTCCAATGGCATTTGATGTTCAATCGGGTACCCCGGCTTTTTTGGCTAATTTTGTCCACGCAGATGCGGCGTGTAACTGGCAGGGAGTGGCCGGGCAAGTATTTGACAGCACTGGAAACTCATTAATAAACTATATTGTGAAAATCACCGGTAAGTACAATGGCAATTCTGTGAGTTCGTTGGCTGTTACTGGAACAGTATCGGGTAATCCATATGGCCCAGGCAGTTATGAAATCGTTCTGGGAACAACTGCAGTTGACTCCGCCGATCTGTTGAGTATCCAGGTTTTTGATTCGACCGGAAAAGCCGTAAGCAATGCCCTAAAGTTCAGTACTTCTTCTGATTGCACGAAAAATCTGGTGCTTATTAATTTCAAAGCGAATTAAATATTTTCTGACCATTCTTGCCAGGTCCGTTTGTATCACAGCGGGCCTGGTATTTATTAAACGGTATAATTAATCATCTTTGATCTGGAAGAAAACACATGAATGAAGATTTCTCACCATCACGAATTTTTAACAGGATCATCCATTTTTGGTGGGTGCTTGCCCTGTTTATCATTTTAGGCGGAATTGTCGGAATACTGATCTCCAGAGTTCATCCACCTGTGTATGAATCAAAGGCAGTCATCACTTCGGTTCTCGATTATTCTCTCTTGGGCAAGATAGATGACACTGAAGAAGATCAGGTGTTTGTCGGAATTGGTGAGACTATTGGGTCGACGACAGTAAAAAATGCTGTGGTTGCCCGTGCAAAAAATGGGAATGTGGCGCTTACAGACGAGGAGATCCGCAGTAGTCTTTTCCTCGACCGCCAGGATAACCGCTGGGTGCTGCGGGTGAGGTTATCCGATCCGCAGTTGGCTCAAAAGATTGACCAATACTGGTCAGAAAGTGCAATGCAGTCTTTGGCTGCCATGAA
>PMIV01000240.1:0-9729 GCA_003158355.1 Anaerolineaceae bacterium | reverse complement strand
CCAAATGAGCCGGCATTGTTTGGCCAGAACCTATCCGCTTTGGCTGGTATGGCGGTCGCACTACTTCTGGGTCTGGTCTTGTTTTCCATTGATTTTCCGGCCAAATCTGGGACCGAAAGTGATCGTTGATGTCGAAGTACTTTGAAAAGATTACCTGGATATTTTGGATTGGTCTGGTGGCAACATTACCCATTACCAGCATGCCTGTGGTTGCCAAACTGATCCATTCTTCTGCGGTTGCCCCGGCTTCTTTGATCTTTTTAATTCTGTTGTGTCTTACCTGGCTGCCGGTCTATCTTTGGAAAAAAGGTACTTTTCCGGTACAGGCAAAAATGGCTCTGGCGTTTTATGTAGTGGGGCTAATCTCTACTGGTGCCAGTTATTTTCTGAATTTACCTGCTTACAAAGATCAAAAAATCATTTCCAGTACGGTTTCAGGCGTGGCTACTCTGAGCTTGGGCATTTTATTCTATTTGCTCGTGAGCACATTTCCACATAACAACGAGAAAGTCCGTGATACTTTGCGAATTTTAAATTGGGGTGGGGGTGTCATGCTCTTTTGGAGTATTTTGGTTGGTCTCATCACTTTCATTACTCCCGGTGACACTCCCAATTATCTGCGCACGGTACAGCATTTATTCTCTACAACCACCTTTTTTGGAACTCGTTTGGTGGGTTTTGCCGCTGAACCTTCGTGGCTGGCCCATATTCTCAACATGGTGTATTTACCCTACTGGCTTTCTGCCACCCTGACCGGATTCTCGGCGCAGGGGAGAAAATTTGGCAGGATCTCGTTAGAGAATATTTTCCTCGTGTTGGGATTTGGAACTTTATTTGAAACACTTTCCCGCGCTGGGCTGTTTGCATTTATCCTCGTGCTTGGTTTTTTCTTTATCCGTTTCAATATTTGGATCGTGCAAAAGATTGGTCAAAAATGGAAATCGAAGATAAGCAAAGGATGGATCACCCTGGCTACAGTCTTGGGGCTGATAGCGGTTTACCTAGGCGCTACTACCGGGGTGGTTTTCTTGTTAAGTAAAATTGACTCCCGCATGGAAAAAGTCTTTTCATTTGAGACTTTACAACAGGGCGGTATCACTAAATATGCTGATACATTGCAATTTGGAGAACGAGTGACTTACTGGCAGGCAGGTTGGAATATTTTCAATGCGCACCCCATTTTGGGGGTCGGGCTTGGCAATGCTGGCTATTATTTTCAGGAAATGCTTCCAGATAACGCCTGGTCATTATCTGAAGTACGCCGCCTGGTCTATCATTCAACTGCATTAATGAATATAAAAAGCATGTGGTCGCGTATTCTGGCAGAAACAGGTTTGGTGGGCTTTGCCTTCTTTTTAGTTTTACTGGTCGTAACCGGGTTTACTTCTGCAGAGTTGACCCGATCACCCATTCCATTGAAGCAAGTGATCGGATGGATGGGAATTTCTATGTTGATCGCATTCGTCGTCGAAGGGTTCAGTGTGGATAGTTTTGCCCTACCATATCTTTGGTTCACGATGGGTTTGGTAGCAGCCACATGGCGTTGGGCAGGTGCAGAAAAGGTGGGGGCTTAAATGGATCGTTCGGAAAAAATAATCTTTTTTTGTTTTATTGTTCTGGTAGGTTCATGTTTGTGTATTGCAGCGGCATGTGGCATTACGCTGATGTTTTCCAAAACCTTTTCTAAGATTCCCGCAGATTTAAATAAATTTTTACAGACTCCAGAGATCACTCAACCAACAGAGATCATTACTACACCGGAACCGACAGAAACCATTCATAATTTTACCGATGCTCCTGAAACAACTCTGGATGCACTCAAACAAACGATCGTTCCTGAATCAAATTTGATTCAGCTTTCTGAGGAATTCAACGGGGTTGTAAATCCACCGACCTCCCTTAATACCCCGCCCATTGCCTATAAAAAAGGGGACATTCTGGATTTTTGGGTATTGGACGAAGATACCAATGAAAATACAAAAGTATCTGCCATCTTGCAGTACCAAAGTGGTAATGTATATTTCTGGGTCGAAGACGGCGTGAAATTTAATGATCAGCAATTGAAAAAAGATGTTGAAACCTTTGCGAACAAAATTTATCCAACTGACCAGGAATTCTTTGGAAAAGAACAAATTCCAGGGGTAGATAATGATCCCCATCTTTTCATTCTGTACACGCGGGGGATGGGAGCAAATATCGCTGGCTATGAATCGGACAGCGATTCTTACGTGACGGAAGTTCAACCCTATTCGAATGAAAAAGAGATGTTTTACATCAATGCAGATGTGCAACAATTATCTGATCCGTATACTTTGGGTGTGATGGCTCATGAATTTCAACATTTGATCCATGCCTACCATGACCCGAACGAGGAATTGTGGCTGAATGAAGGATTTTCAGAACTGGCTATGTTTCTGAATGGATATGAATCAGGAAATTTTGATTCACTGTTTGCTGAAGACCCGGATATTAATCTGACTGAATGGCCGAATGATTCCAGCGCTACAGATGTCCATTATGGCGCGAGCTTTTTATTCACCACTTATCTTTTGGACCGTTTTGGTGAAAAAGCCACCAAAGCAGTGGTAGCAGACCCGATCAATGGTTTGAATAGTTTTGATGATGTTTTCACTAACGAGCAAATTGTGGATCCTTTATCTCATCAGGTGGTTACATCGGATGAATTTTTCAGAGATTGGACACTGGCTAATTATTTGAATAATACGAAGGTTAGCGATGGACGTTACGGCTATCATAATTACCAATACTTACCGAATTTCGTAGATTCTCAAAGTCAAATTGATTGCGATTCCGGGCAAAAGAATGATACTGTCAGCCAGTATGGAACGGATTATCTTCGAATTTCTTGTGATTCTCCATACATTCTTAAATTCACAGGTGCAAAAACTGCCAGTATCCTTTCAGAATTTCCGGAAGATGGCAGTCATTATGTATGGTCAAATATGGTGGATGCCTCCGATACCAAAATGACACACGAATTTGATTTCACTGGTCTGAGCGGTCCAATTGATTTAACCTATGAAACCTGGTATGACATCGAAAAAGATTACGACTACGCTTACCTGTTGGCTTCGACTGACGGTGAATCCTGGCAAATTATTAAAACACCTTCCTGCTCGACAGATAATAGCACCGGGAGCAGTTACGGCTGCGGTTACAATGGTACGAGCGGGGGATGGATCCATGAGAATGTTGATCTCTCACAATTTGCCGGGGAGAAGGTTAAATTAAGATTTGAATATATTACTGATGCTGGAGTTACTGGAGAAGGTTTTGTTATCGATAATATCGCTATCCCGCAGTTAAATTACCGATCTGACTTTGAAACAGATAACGGCGGGTGGCAGTTGGAAGGCTTTACCCGTATCGAGAACCAGATTCCGCAAACTTTTTTGGTTTCATTGATCTTCGGAAGTGGTGATCAAGCGAGTGTGAAAAAATTTCAAACAAGCCAGGGAGAACCGCTCACTATCGATATCAACCCTACAATAGATGGATCGCAGGTTACCTTGGTGATAAGCGGTTCATCCAGATATACCCGGCAAAAAGCGAACTATACAGTTGATATTTCTTCAGCCCCATAATAGAAAAGTGCAGTTCATTTTATTGAACTGCACTCCCTTTGTTATAACTTGTTTTGTCGTGCTAAAAGCTCTTCTTGTAATTCCTGGCGTTTCATTTCAGCAGCGTTCTTTACATCATCACGGATATTTGTAAAATAATCGTAGACCCTTTCTCTAACTTGGCTGCCAGAGACAGGCGCGAAGAATAATGCAATGGTGCTACCGACCAACCCCCCAATTGCTGCTCCTAATAAAAATTTTCCAAAAGCACGCATGATCTCTTCTCCTTAAGAATTTCTACAATTATTATACGTGATTTAGCATTCTTAATCTTCTTAATGTTTTGTTGGAATTATACATCAAGGTGCAATTTCTCGAAAAGCATGGGAGCCAGAGCGGAAACCCATGTGCCAAGTAGTGCATAACGGACATATCGCAAACTAAAACCCAACCACTCGGGTGAAATAGGGAAGATCAGTTTCAACCCCGCATATAAAACAGCTACTCCGACCAATCCGATGATGTAGCGGATAACACGTTTTGAGGCGGATCCTTTAACGACGATTTCCCCTTTTTTGTGTAACAGCCAGGCGTAGCCGGTGGTGAACCCAAACCAAACACCGGCAATTGTAAAGTTTCCTTCCAGATTGAACGGATTAGGAGCACCGGCTCCATCTGCAAGCGCCCGGTTGATCCATGCAGGAGGAACTTGCCAATTTCCGACAAATTCATTGATAAGGAAACCCAATCCGATGATCACCAGGGATACCAAAAATGAAGTAATGATCTTGAACAACAGAGATTTTGGACCGATCCATTGGGAAACAGGTTTTTCAAGCAGGAAATAAAGACCGATCAGCAGAAACCCGATGAGCCAACCTGCAATGACATCACGGGTAAAATGGACGCCCAGATAAACTCGTGAAAGACCAATCAAGAAAATGAGCAATGCACTGACGACAATGGCCCATTTTTTCTTGAGAGTGACAACCATGATTCCCAAAATGGAGGCTGCATTTTGTGCATGTCCTGAAGGAATGCCAAAAGAGGTTTCGCTCACATAAGCCTTCACCCGAGAATCCACCCAGAAGGGGCGGGGACTGTGAAAAAGGATTTTTAGGTAGCTATTTATGGAATTCGTCATCACCAGCATCACAGCCATGTGGAATCCCAGGGTGGCATCCACACACCAGTAAAGTGCCGGCATGATCAGCAAATAGAATTCTTCGTTCCCAAGGAAAGTAATTCCTTTAAATGGGATTACCAGCCAGGTTCCCAAATGTTGAAGGAAAAGGGTGATTTGAATTTCAAATTGCATCAGTAGATCCATAATTTATTTTCCGCATGTGATAAGAATTAGATTTATAGAATCGGGAAATACTTTGGGAAAATTTNNAATTTAAACCAGGGAACGCGTCCAGACAATAGAAAGGACCTGTTCCTTCCACGGCGATGGATGCAGCCGTATCTCCGGCAATCAGCGCCTGAATGGGTTGGAAAGACCGCTTATATTCTCCAAGAAATGCACCGGCAAAAGTATCTGAAATTCCGGTGGGGTCGATCCAATGAGTTGGATAAAATGGAAGCACCACTTTCTTTTTTTCAGATGAGTTATACATCCAGTACCCTTTTTCACCTCTTTGGATCACGATCAGCGGGCAGCCCATCTCGGCCAGACCTTCCGCCATCTCCCAAAGATCTCTGGTGCGCCCTTTGAACAGCGAGCAAATTTGGGCTTCGGTAGGGAAAAAAGCCGAAATGTCTTTGATCACAGCCGGGAGCTGCGGCAATTCAGAGGCATCCATATAATCGTTTGAAGGAGAAATAGTGATTGTGTTGATCATACTTTTTTGAAGCATGGTAACTAACTTAATTTGGGTTCCCAGGTTGATCGGGCAAATATGAGCCCCGCTAACATCCAGATATTCATGCGGAAAGGTCGGGTTGAGATGAGGAGAGATATTCTTCCACATCAGATCCCTGATCAGAGAGAAATCGGGGGGATATCCCAGCAGGTCTTGGGGAAAAGTTAACCCATATTTGGCATAACCTGCGACGGGGTTGTCTGTAATGTTATGATCTGAATCGCGCCAGAAAAAAAACTTACGCAGATCAAAGGGTTGTTCCAATTGCAAAATGCCATTTGTGTCCAGACCGTAATTTTCAAATCTTTTGATCCAACTGGCAGGAAAATTGATTCCTGTCCGTCCGATCAATCCAATGTTATCATTCCACATTTTGGCTCCAGCAGCGGCATAAAGTAATGAACCGCCAGCGATACCATTAGTTTGTTTTCCAGTTAAATCAATAATAAATTCCTGATTCAGTTCACCTATGACAAGGAGATTTGAATATATATATTTAGGCATGTTCCAACCGTTTTTATAAGCTGATCAAAAAAATCTCTCCGGAGGGAGAGATTGAGGAATTTTAGATTTTGCTGAGGTCAGCAATTTGTTTGAGCAAAGTTGCCAGCCCAACTCCAATTTTTAATCCATTTTTAGAGGTAATAATGGTTTTTTGACCCGAAGAGGTATCTTGATTTTTTATGAGAAGATAGGCAGCGGCCAAACCAGTGATTAGCCCCACTGTTCCTCCAAGGATATAGGTGATCGTTTTTTGATTTGTTTGATTGGACATAAAATACCTTCCTGCAGTCGTTAGTTCTTCGGTGGTTTAGAACTTGAAAAAAACATTTTTATTTTTAAAAAAGCGGATTCAAGATTTACTAAAAAGGAAACAATGGAGAGTAAGACCTGTTGAATTTTTGAAGCAACCTGATCCACTTTTTGTCGAATATTTTTTGCGTATCCAGGAAGGTTGTGATTCCCTTTGATCAGCCAGTAATCCAAAAAGAAAGCCAGGGCAATTAAAACGAGGCAAGTGAAGAGGCTTGGAATGATCATCAATATAATAGAAACCGCTGACCACTGGGCAATACTGGAATCTCCATGCGTTGCTGCCATGATGACTAAAACGATAATTGCGGCACAGATAACCAGACCTACCAACAAAGGCAGCCAAATTTCTAGCCAGACCTGCCGCCGATGCTGTTCTTCCGGTGTAAGTTTTTTCTCATTATTCATCATGCTTTCATTTTAGCATATTTAGAAACAATAGGTTTCCGGGTTATTTTTGAGAGCGGATCAGTTTCTGACGATATGCAGGGATATCCAGGGGAAGTCGGGCGACACCTGTTTTGATGGCGGCTTCAGCGACTGCCGAAGATTCCCAGGCATTCACACGCGGATCAAGTGCTTTGGGAACAATATAATCTCTGCCGTATTCCAATGAAATCAGGTTGTATGCTTTAAGCACTGATTGCGGCACTTGTTCATGTGCAAGCGCACTTAATGCCAGAGATGCAGCAATTTTCATTTCATCATTGATCTTGCGCGCGCGCACATCCAGAGCGCCTCGGAAAATGTAAGGGAATCCCAACACATTATTAATCTGGTTGGGGATATCTGATCGGCCTGTGGCAACAATAGCATCCGGTCGGGTTTTTTTTGCCAGCTCATAATTGATCTCCGGATCAGGGTTGGCCATAGCAAAGATTATGGGGTCTTTTGCCATGCGCAGGAGCATCTCAGGCGTAACCACATTTGCAACGGATACACCGATGAAAACATCCGCGTCAGCCAGGACGTTTGCTAAAATATCAGGCTTGCTGCCGTTGGCGAAAAAGGTTTTTTCGGGAAACATCAATTCTTGCCGTCACTCAAAAACGAGACCATTCACATCACACATCCAGATATGCTCGCGGGGAACACCCAGTTTCACCAGTTGTCGCGCACATGAAACTCCGGCTGCACCTGCACCCGAAAAGGCCACTTTAATTTGATCCATTTTCTTGTTGATGATTTCCAGGGAGTTGATTAGAGCCGCGCCCAAAATTATGGCAGTACCGTGCTGGTCGTCATGAAAAACCGGAATATCCATTAATGCCTGCAGTTTGGGTTCGATCAAGAAACACTCCGGAGATTTAATATCCTCCAGATTGATCCCCCCAAAAGTGGGACCCAATGCAGTAACAATTTTTATAAATAGCTCCGGATCGTGTGTGTCCACCTCAATATCATAAACATCAATTCCGGCAAACTTTTTAAAGAGAACGCCCTTACCTTCCATAACCGGTTTTGAGGCCAGTGCGCCTCGATCTCCCAACCCCAAAATGGCTGTGCCATTGGATATGACCCCCACGAGATTCCCTTTGTTTGTATATTCGTAGGCAGCATTCGGGTCTTTCTCTATCTCCAAGACCGGTACGGCCACTCCGGGAGTATAGGCAAGCGAAAGATCCCTTTGGGTATCCAGAGGTTTTGTGGGTACTACCTCCAGCTTGCCGGGTCGGCCATTAAGATGATGATAATCTAGAGCTTCTTGTGCGGTTATTGAAGACATGTTCGTCCTTTCTTGGCTGGTAGTACATTTGTAATCTTCATCTTATATGATTTGAAGCTGAAAATTACAAATGTTAAGAATAAATTGATGAAATGTTAATTATCATGTATAATCTCTTATTAGAAAGTTTGTCTGTCAGGATTCACGAAATTTGGCAGGGCTGACTGATTCAATAAAATCAGTGAAATTGCTTTATCACTCCAATTGGAGTTTGGATGTTATTTTTTGGGGAACTGGACTATTCAATGCAAACAAGTGGAATTGTAATTTTACATTCCAGAATTCTCTCAAGTAATGCTTGGAAGCTAAGCTGTATAACTGAGAGGTTTTTCCTTTTTAACTGCATTGGTGCTTCTTGTCACTCTTCCATGGATCCAAGAGAATAATCATCCAAACAAATGGGTAAGAAATTTACCCACTAATTGAATCTCTGGTTATATTATTGAATTGGGCAGCCAAAACTGATCTTAGTTTTTGGCTGTTTTGTTTAAATGGTAGATAGAGAGATTACCGGCATTAAAGTACAGAAAAGGAACCCGGATAGAGTAAGTATTTATCTAGATGGGGAATATGCTTTTGGTCTCTCAAGGATCGTAGCAGCCTGGTTATATACAGGCCAGCGGTTGAGCGATGAAAAAATTAATACTTTATGCAGCGAAGATGGATATGAAGTTGCATACCAAAAGGCATTAATGCTGATCAACCACCGACAGCGAACCAGTTACGAGATCCGCCAAAAGCTGAACGAAAAAGGTTTTTCAGATTCACAGATCGATGAAGTACTGCTCAAGCTTCAAAGAGCAGGTCTGGTAGAAGATGGAAAATATGCACAGTTATGGGTTGAAAACCGTAATTCCTTTCATCCGCGCAGCCAACGATTAATGCGTATGGAGTTATTGCACAAGGGAGTTGCGAACGAAGATATTGAAAAAGCTCTGGCTGGATCAGCAGAGGATGCTGAACTGGCAACTCAGGCAGCAATGCAGCAGATACGGAAATACAGTCACTTAAACTGGGAAGATTTCCGCAAAAAGCTGAGCGCTTTCTTATTGAGGCGTGGTTTCTCTTATGGAACCGTTGCACCTGTAGTCCGTTCAGTCTGGGAATCTGTGAATGATAGCCGGATACAAATTAAAAATGAGGAATTTGAGAAATGAAAGACATAATTTATGTGATTGCAGGAGCACTGGTATTGGTTGTGGCCTTAACCGCAATCCTGGTTAAAGTATTCAACGATAAATTTAAAACGGAACAAAAAGCAAAAGCAGACAACATCATTAAGACCGCCTCAGAGAAGGCAAAAACGATCGAGCTTGAAGCGCGTGATAAAGCGATCAAGGTCATGCAAGAATCGGAAGCTGAAGTACAGCGTAGAAGAGCTGACACCCTGCGGGAAGATGATCGTTTGCAAAAACGCCGTGCCGAGTTGGATCATCGGATCGAGCGTTTGGAATTACGCGAACAAAATTTGAATAAACGCCAGAGCGCGATGGATAAACGCGCCAACGACATTGAGAAAATGTATACTGATCAGCTTGAAGAATTACAGCGGATCAGCCAAATGAGCATGGAAGAAGCTAAACAGGTTTTGCTGGGCGAAGCTGAAAAAGAAGCCCGGAACGATATGGCGCGCATCATTCGCCAGATCGAAAGCGTAGCCCGTTCTGAAGGTGAAAAACGTGCCCGCGAGATCATCACGGATGCCATCCAACGGGTTGCTTCTGAGCATGTGGTCAGTGTT
>PMIV01000260.1 GCA_003158355.1 Anaerolineaceae bacterium | reverse complement strand
GCCCATGTCATTCTTTTCTTCTTCTGGGTGGAAGCGGGTATTCTCCAGGACAAGTACATCCCCGGGTTTTAAGGCCTTCGCAGCTTTTTCTGCTTCAGGGCCAATGCAGTCAGATGCAAAGGCAACTGGTTTCTTCAAAAGACCAGCCAGATAATCCGCTACTGGTTTCAAAGAATATTTGGGGTCAGGACCCCCTTTAGGACGGCCCAGGTGAGAACACAAAATTACCGCAGCGCCATTTTTCAACAAATATTCAATGGTGGGTAATGCGGCGCGAATACGAGTATCGTCACCGACGCCACTGTCTTTTAATGGGACGTTGAAGTCTACTCGTACGAGGACTTTTTTTCCCTTTACATCAATATCTTCTACAGTTTTCTTATTGAACATGATATCCTCCTGTATATGCTACATGATGCGCAACCGACTCAATCATGGATTGGCGATCACGCATCATGTAATGTTTTAGGTCAAAGAACCAGGATTAAAGTTTCTTGGCAATCAATGCAGCTAAATCGGTGGTGCGGCAAGAATAACCCCATTCATTGTCGTACCAGGTGAGAACTTTGATCAAATTGCCGTCCATAACCATGGTATTGGGAAGATCAACGATTGAAGAGCGGGGATCGCCTTTGAAGTCCATGGAAACCAATGGATCGTTGTACTCACCGTGAGTAACACCCAAAATTCCCTTTAAAGCTCCCTTGGAAGCGTCAACAAAAGCTGCGTTTAATTCTTCTTTGGTGGTGGGTTTTTCGATGTTGGCAACGAAATCAACCATAGAGACGGTGGGGGTTGGGACCCGCAGAGACAAACCGTCAAATTTACCCTTCAATTCAGGGATGACCAATGCTACTGCTTTGGCTGCGCCTGTGGTGGTCGGGATGATATTCTGTCCGGCTGAGCGAGAGCGGCGTAATTCTTTCTTATGACCCTGGTCAAGAATAACCTGGTCATTGGTGTAAGAGTGGATAGTGGTCATGACGCCGTGAATAATGCCGTATTTATCATTGACAATTTTGGCTGCAGGAGCAAGGCAGTTGGTGGTGCAAGAGGCATTGGAGATCACATTGTGTTTGGCAGGATCATATTTGTTCTCGTTGACGCCCAAAACAATGGTGATGTCTTCATTCTTTGCAGGAGCAGAGATGATGACTTTTTTAGCGCCGCCTTTATCAATGTGAATACGCGCGCCAGGTTTACCCTTGGCAGGATCGCCAGTGGCATCTGTGAACAAACCGGTAGATTCAATGACGATCTCGACGCCCAAATCTTTCCAGGGTAACGCACCGGGATCTTTTTCAGCGAAAACTTTGATGCTCTTGCCATTGATGATCAAACTATTCTCGGTCGCTTCAACTGTACCGGGGAAAATTCCATAGTTTGAATCATATTTAAATAGATGAGCATTTGTTTTGGTATCAAACAAATCATTAATTGCCACAACTTCAAGTTCATCACTGTGGCGTTCGATCATGGCTTTTAATACCTGACGGCCAATACGCCCAAACCCATTAATACCAACTTTTACTGTCATATTTAAACCTCCTTAATTTTCTTACCGAATTTTACCATGTCTAGACATGGTTTGAAATCTTATAATGAAGAACTGTCTTCTTTGTTGCTCAATGGTCCTGTTCTTTCGAAATACAGATCCATTATGGTCTTCGCTAATTTTATTGAATCATGTCGAATTGGATTTTTTTCATCTACCAAATCTGCCTGATAGATCGGATACCCAATTTCTTGCAATGGATTCATTAATACCCATTGTACTCCATTTGGCGGTAATGCTTGTATCTTTTGGTTACAAATTACCAGGTCAAATATATGCGCGCCAATTTGTCGATCTAACACTTCTACATGGTCTTCGCAGGTGAAATCATCTGTCTCTCCGGGTTGAGTAGCCACGTTACAGACATAGAATTTATAAGCCCGGCTCGCTCGCAAAGCTTCCACCAGATCTGGCACCAACAAATTCGCCACCAGACTCGTATAAAGACTTCCAGGTCCGATGATGATCAGATCAGCGCTCAAAATTGCCTGGATCGTCGGAGGAAATGCAGCCGGATTACCCGGTTCGATCCATAATCGGCGAATTTTTCCGCCAATTTTTGGGATCTGGCTTTCGCCTTTGATTCGTACTTCCACATTTTTATCAGGCAGGCGCACATCTGCAACCAGGCTGACATTATGCAAAGTAGAGGGTAAAACCTGTCCTTGCACAGCCAGAACCCGGCCGGTTTCCGCGATCGCCTCTTCAAAACTGCCGGTCAATTCGGTCAGCGCCGAAATGAGCAAGTTGCCCATGGAATGACCATTCAATCCGGCATTTTCGCCAAAGCGATATTGGAAGAGTTGAGTTAACATCTCCTCATCATTAGAAAGAGCAGTCAGGCAGTTGCGGATATCTCCCGGAGGTAAAATACCAATATTCTTTCTGATCTCGCCGGATGAACCCCCGTCATCTGCAACAGTCACAACAGCAGTGATATTCCGTGAATATTCTTTTATCCCCCGCAGTAATGCAGATAACCCAGTGCCACCACCAATTACCACAATGCGCGGACCGCGTTCCCGGCGGCGGTAATCCGAAACCGTATCGATCACATTTTGACCAGGCACAATGAATGGTCTGAGTAAATTTTTATTTAATTTCACGATACCAAATATCACCAGGCCTATTCCAATACCGCCAAAGATCAACCCTCGTAAAGTCCGATCTATGAACCGCAACGAAAGCAGTGAAATAATTGGTAACCACCAGGTGGTTGGAGCCGTGCGATAGACATCCAGTATTAAAACGGCAATCCCTACTGCGAGGAATACCGTTCCAAGTAACATTACAGCGACCCAGCGTTTGACCCCAATTCCCGGAATCAACCAACGAAGGGATTTATTGATGAATTGAAAACCACGTTGAAGCCAACGACTACGTGAGCGACGCATATTAGAAGAATGATAGCAGGCTTTAAGAGAAGCGTCAATTATTTTTCAAGTCATGCTATAATTGCGGCAATGAAAAGACACATTGCAGTCGATGTTGGTGGCACTCAAATTCGAGTAGCAGTTTTCTCAGAAAACAGTATCGACCCCCTGGAACAAAAGAAAATTATGACCCAGGGTGAAGGTAAAACACCGATTGAACGTCTGGTTGGCTTGCTTGAAGAGATGTGGCCAGCAGATGGTCAGGTGAATTCCATCGCCATCGCTGCGCCCGGATACTTGGAACCGAAAAAAGGGATCGTTGTCTCTGCTCCAAATATACCCGGGTGGATCAATCTACCGATTTCAGAAATCCTCAATAAAAAATTTGATGTGCCGGTTTTACTCGGCAATGACGCTAACCTGGCTGCATTGGGTGAATGGAAATTTGGAGCAGGCCGTGGTCATAGCAACTTGCTTTATATGACCATCAGCACAGGTATTGGCGGCGGTATTATTTTAGATGATCAACTGATCAATGGTGCCAATGGTCTTGCGGGTGAAATTGGTCATGTGATTTCAGTACCGGATGGCCCTATGTGTAACTGCGGCAAGCGTGGTCACCTCGAAGCCGTCTCCTCTGGCACAGCCATTGCTCGTTATGTTAAAGAAAAGCTCGAAACCGGCACCCCTACTGTATTTGAGGCAGGCTCGAACCCCTCAGCCAAAGAGATTGCTGCTGCTGCCAGAAATGGCGATAAATTATCCAATGAAGCATTTGAATCTGCTGGATTCTTTTTAGGTCGAACCGTTGCGGATTTCTTGCATATCCTGAACCCATCGATTCTCATTTTAGGTGGGGGTGTTTCCTTGAGCGGTGACCTGATCATCAATCCGATGCGAGCTTCGCTTGAAAAACATATCGTCTCTCCTGAATACACCAAAAACCTGACGATTGTCCAAGCAGCTTTGGGTGATAATGCTGGTTTGTTGGGAGCTTTGGCACTTTCTCTAAATTATTAAGCTCATTTTTAATCAACTCAATGCCTCAAGATTAAATTGGGGCATTTTTTCATTATTTTTCAACATGGTATAATTTTGTTTGGGTTAATTATTTAAATGTAAGAAATTACGTATGCTGTTGTAAGTCAATGGCTCCCAAATCATTTTAAGGAGGTGTGCAATGAAGGTGCTAAACTTACCAGGACCTATTGCAAAAAGTTATATTGAACGCGACAACGCGGTGATTTCTCCCTCTTATCCGAGGGGATATCCATTTGTGATGGATCATGGACGCGGTGTAGAAGTATGGGATGTAGACGGAAACCGGTTTCTTGATTTTGCCGCAGGTATTGCCGTCACATCAACAGGGCACAGCCATCCCAGAGTTGTAAAAGCAATCCAGGAACAGGCCGAACAATTCATCCACATTTCATCAGATTTTTATCACTCCAAATGGATCGAAGTTGCAGAGTATCTTGATCGAATCTCTCCTTTTCACGAAGACGCAGTTTCTTTCATGACAAATTCCGGTACTGAGAGCGTTGAGTCAGCTATTAAATTGGCTCGCTATTATACTGGCCGTCCGCAGCTTATTGGTTTTACAGGTGGATTTCATGGCCGAACAATGGGCGCTTTATCTTTAACTGCCAGTAAGCCCCATTATCGTCGTGGTTTTTTCCCTTCGATGGCGGGTGTCACACATATCCCTTACCCTGACCCTTACCGGCCTGTGATCCTGAATCGATTCAATGAAGATTCGGGAACCGCAGTGATCCGTTATCTGGAAGAAGAAATTTTCCAAAAATCTGTTCCCGCAGATGAAGTAGCTGCCATTTTAATTGAACCTATTCAAGGGGAAGGCGGTTACATTGTTCCACCGGCTTCTTTCTTCCCGCGTTTACGAGAACTATGTGATCGCAATGGGATTTTGCTCATTGCTGATGAAGTTCAAGCAGGCGTAGGCCGAACTGGAAAATGGTGGTCGATTGAGAATTTTGGAGTTGAACCCGATATCATTACTGTAGCCAAAGGAATCGCCTCCGGCGTACCAATGGGTGCCATGGTCGCCAAAAAAAGTATTGCAATCTGGCCCAAAGGTTCGCACGGTAATACCTATGGCGGTAATCCTCTGGCATGCGCCGCCGCATTGGTCACGCTTGACTTGATCGAAAATGGTTTTTTGCAAAATGCAGCAAACGTTGGCGCATATATTTTGAATCGTTTGCAAGAAATTCAGGCTGATCATCCTTCTATTGGGTGTGTACGCGGTATTGGGCTGATGATCGGGGTTGAATTCGTTAAAGATGCTCTGACGAAAGAGCCGGATTCAAAGCTGCGTGATCGAATTGAAGAATTAGCCTTTGAACGTGGTCTGCTCACACTGGGTTGTGGAAGAAGTACCATCCGCATCTGCCCCGCCTTGAATATCACTCAAGCTGAAGCGGAGGAAGGNNCTTCGTCGGTAAAGGATAATATTTATGCTGCCTGATTTCCGTGTCCGACAGCGGGATTACTTGCTTGAGATCTCCCGCGCTTTGACGCAAGAACTCGACCTCGATAAACTACTCGAGCGCATTCTCAATATTTCTATTGAAATGTTAGCCGGACAGGCAGGTCTGATCGCATTACGCTCTGAATCGCAGGGATGGCAAATTCGGGTATCCAACGGATTGCCCCCTGCGTTTTTACAATACCTCGAAGCTCAATTCAGCCATTCGACTGAGTTGGGTGACCAGACTGAAAACGAAATTCTTGTCATCAATCGAATATTAAGTGCCTTTACTCAAGCCGTCAGCATGGGAAGATTAAGCAGCGTCGGTTTGCCCCTCAACACGGCTGGACACACGGTAGGAGTCATTTTTGTATTTAGACAATTTGCAGCTTTCAGCCCGAACGATCGCATTCTTCTTTCGAGTTTCGCCGATCAAGCTGCGATTGCAGTACATAATGCACAGCTTTACAAGCAGGTAGAAAATGACCGCCGCCGTGTTAACGCGCTGCTTGATTCCTCGGCGGATGGAATTCTGATCTTGATGCCGGATCTAAATGTTGAACGGTGTAACCCGGCTTTTTGTCACATGGTGGGCTTAAAACTTGAAGCATTGCAAAACCAACCTCATGAACAAGTGATCAAATGGACCAAGAAACCTCAACAAATGACTCTGGAGCAGGCTGTCGCTGGCGGCTGGCCGTTAACTTCACATGCCACCTTGTATGTTGAAGGTGATCTGGAAAGACCGGCTGGGTTCCCCCCTTTGCCAGTTGGAATCACTTATGCGCCTTTGATTTCAGATGAAGGCAACCTCATCAATATCATCACGTCAGTTCGTGATATTACCCGTTTCCGTCAGGCAGAAGAAATGAAATCTACTTTCATTTCGGTTGTCAGTCATGAATTAAAGACTCCTGTTGCTCTGATCAAGGGGTATGTGGGAACTTTGCGACGCGAAGACATTACCTGGGATAGCGCGATTGTTCAGGAAAGTTTACAGGTGATCGAAGAAGAAGCTGACCGTCTGAGTGGATACATTGAAAATTTGCTTGATGCCACCCGTCTGCAGGCCAGCGGGTTCAACGTAAAGCGTTCCGACCTGCAGGTTTCTGATCTGATGGAGCATGTGGCAGCCCGCTTTCGTACTCAAACCACCAAACATACGATTGTTGTCAAGTATCCAAATAATTTACCCATCATTTTGGCAGATGAAACCCGCTTGAATCAAGTCTTTTCGAATCTGGTTTCCAATGCCATCAAATATTCTCCGGGTGGAGAAATTTGCCTTTCAGTGGAAATTCACGGCGATAATATGATTTTTTGCGTCAGTGATGAAGGCCCTGGCATCGACCCAAATGATCTGCCTTTTGTGTTTGATCGCTTTTATCGATCCCCTGATGCCATCCGGCAAACAAAAGGTGCCGGGCTGGGTCTTTACCTGGCAAAAGCCATTATCGAAGCTCACGGGGGACGCATGTGGGTCGAACCAGAACACGGAAAAGGTGCCCGAATTTGCTTTAGCCTCCCCATATCGAAAAACTAAATAAAAACGACCATTTTATGCCGATGGTATAATCGGTGAATAATCATCCTGAAAGAAGGTAAACAAAGATGCCTCGAATTCAAACCACTTGTCCCCGTTGTCACCAACCGATTGTTGCTGAAGTACAACAACTTTTTGATATCAATACCGACCCAACAGCGAAACAACGCTTGTTGAGTCGTTCAACCAATGTTTCACAATGCCAGGCTTGCGGTTATGAAGGAATGATGAGTGTCCCGGTGGTCTATCATGACCCCGAAAAAGAACTTCTGCTCACTTACTTTCCACCAGAATTGGGTTTACCTGTCAACGAACAGGAAAGACAAATTGGTCCATTGATTAACCAGGTGGTGAATGCACTTCCCGCAGAAAAACGTAAGGGCTACCTATTCCGTCCGCAGACGATGCTCACGTATCAAACCTTGATCGATCGCATTCTTGAGGCGGATGGCATCACCAAAGAAATGATGGAAGCCCAACAAAAACGCATTAACCTCATTCAAAAACTGATCACAACTCCTGCTCCAGAAGACCGGAAAAAGGTTATTCTTGATAATACCGAGTTGGTTGACGGCAATTTATTCGCTATTTTTTCAACATTAATTGAATCAGCTTCAATGCAAGGGGATGAAAAATCTGCCCAGATGCTTTCAGCCATTAATAAAGAGCTGTTGGAGCAAACTGAGTTTGGCCGTGAGTTATTGGCACAAAATCAAGAAGCACAAACAGCGATCAAAGCTTTGCAAGAAGCCAGTAAAGGCGGACTCACCCGTGAACATCTTTTAAATATTCTTTTAGAAATAAAATCGCTCAGCGCTCTTACAACGGTTGTAAGTCTCACCCGCAACGGTCTGGACTACCAGTTCTTCCAAAGTTTGACCGAACGGATCGAAAAAGAAACAGGTGAGATCAAACAGAAGTTTACTGATCTGCGCGAAAAATTATTAAAGATCACCCGCGATTACGATCTAGAAGTAAATAAACATATTGCTGCTGCCGAGAAGCTTCTGGACACAATTCTTGCGGATACGGATCTGGAAGAGTCAGTGAAGAAACATATAAATGAAATAGATGAATTCTTCTCCCAGGCAATTCGTACGGCATTTGATAAAGCCAACCAATCTGGTGATACAGCCCGGTTGGAAAAGATTCAGAAGTTGACCTCAGTAATTGAAAAAGTAAGTGCTCCTCCTCCCGAACTCGATTTAATTCAGAAGTTGGTTGATGCTAAGGATGAAGGAGAACGCCACAAAATCATCGAAGAAAATGGTGCCATGATCACTGATGAGCTATTGCAGGCCCTTAATTCCATCATTGCCGAAGGACAATCACGGAAAGAATCCCCGGAATTGATTCAGGTACTGGAAAGTATTTATAAAGAAGCGTTGCGATTCAGCATGGAAAAGAAACTAAAAGGCTAGAACCTGATGTCAAAATTTAAGCGGAAGATGGTGAACAACACATCTTCCGCTTATTTTATATTCCAAAGAAAATCTATCGATTTTGCAGACGCAATCCGTGACCGCGAACAGTAACAATGTAATTAAAATCCGGGTCAAGTTTATCCAGCCGCTCACGTAAACGGCGGATCAAAGCATCCAACGCCTGATCAGAGACACCCTCAGATTGTTCATTGGACCAAATTCTGGCAATTAAATCTTCCCGCGTTATCACCAAACCGGGTTGCTCAACCAGGATTTCTAAAAGTTTAAACTGAGGCACAGATAATGGTGGAACGATTTCTTTATTCCCCACCCAAACCTGGCGAGATTTCTTATCCACAAGAATTCCGGAATGCTTTTTCTCATCCAAAGAAGGAAAGTCTTCAAGAGGCAAGGTTGCATCCGAAACGTAATAGACAAATTTCTGCACCAGCGCTACCTGAAACGTCACCCCATCCTCAAGTAAAGTTTTCCCGATTAACGGCTTCCCACTAAAGAAAGTACCATTTTTGCTTCCGAGATCTTCAAGTTCAACCGAATCCTTGTTCAGAAGAATCCTGGCATGGAATCGAGACACTTGACGATCAGGTATCTGAATATCACAATCTGGGGCTCGCCCGATTGTCAACTCCGATTGAATATTCCACCGTTGTCCTTCAAGGGGCCCTTGTTGGGCGATCAACACTGAATTGCGATTGATATCAAATGTTGAACTATTCTGATCCATCCCACTAAAATTCTCCTAATGTATAATATATCAGATATTGCAATTATTGAGTTAGTCATTCAATAAGAAAAAGAGACTCAGGATTCTTGACCTATGCCCCTCCCATTGAAAACAGGAGAAACACTACGTGGACGATACCGCATTCGCCGAATTATCGGCCAAGGGGGTATGGGGTGTATCTATTTAGCCGATGATCTGCGTCTTGAAGGCCGCCAATGTGCCTTAAAAGAAGTGGAACACGATAAGACCCTTCCTGCAAAGTTGGTCCAAGAAACACGCGATCAATTCTTTCGTGAAGCCACCGTACTTGCCAGGTTGGATCATAACAACTTACCCAAGGTATCTGATTTCTTTACCAACGGCCCTCGTGATTATCTTGTTATGGATTATATTCCCGGTAAAGATCTACGTACATTAATGACCGAAGCTTCAGAGAAGAAAGTTTTTCTCATGGAAATGGATGTGTTAAATTGGTCAAATCAACTGGCAGATGCGCTGACCTATCTTCACCAACAGAATCCACCAATTTTACACCGAGATATTAAACCAAGTAACTTAAAATTGACTCCGTCTGGGATATTGAAATTGGTCGATTTTGGCTTGGTGAAATTGCTTGCCCCGGGTGAAGTCACCATAACCATTCTACAAGGTCAAGGAACCGCCCTGTATACGCCATTCGAACAATACGGCGGTGATTTAGGCCACACTGACGCTCGCAGTGATATTTTTTCTTTTGGATCAACCCTGTACCATTTATTGACCAACCATCCCCCCGCGGATGCGAGAGAGAGATTCCTCGATCCGCGCTCATTGGTTGAACCGCGATTGATCAATCCGAGCCTAAGTCTACGAACTCAAAAAGCAATTCTTTGGGCCATGGAATTGCATCCTGATGATCGACCGGAGAATGTGGAAGCATTTCGTGATGCCTTGATCGGCAGTCGTCCGATCACTATTACCTCACCTCACCGGTTTATCACTAAATATAACTGGATGCAAAACAAGTTGGATCGCTCCCTTTTGGGAGTAACTGCCGCCATTGCTTTGATCACCCTTTTGATAACATTACTACATTGAAGTTTTCTTTGCCGTTTTGTGTTGGTCGATACTCCACCAAATTCCCGCAACACCCCACCCTACAATGACACCAAGAACACTGATCAACGCCACTACTGTTGATCCACTGATGCTTATTAAATATGAGCTCCCAGGAAGACCTATAACGAGATATAGATAGGACAGATATCCGCCCAGGCAAGATAGAGTTGCCCACCTGATGCCCCATTGCAGCGAGGCGCGTGTCGATCCCAGCCAAAAAAGACAGGCCGACAACCCCAATATCAGAATGGTCGAAAGCAGCCAGTCTCCAGGTGTTGGCAACCCATCGGCATGAAGATCCCGGCTGAGTTTGGTCGTCACTGCTGGAGTAGGCTCCTGAGTGGTCAAGGCTTGGGTATTTGTAGGCAGAATGGTTGGTTCGATGGCGGTTAAAACGCCGCCTGAATCGGTGATGTCCAATCGGAGAGCCTGAGAAATCAACGCCGGGTCAGCCTGTACAGTGATTCCCAACAATCCCTTACTTGGAATGCGATAGGATGTCTTTGCAATTCCTTGCGAAGTTACCGTCTCAACCGTCTCTACTGATCCGCTGCTGGAACCGGTATCGATCATGAACCTCACCACTGTCCCGTCTGGTACAGGGTTCCCGTTATGATCAACGATAACTCCAGTACGAATCGCGAGTGTGTCCCCCATTTTGTAAATCAGCCCTGGAGTTGGACTTGATGAACTGGTCGCTGCCACAGGAGTAGATAGATCGCCTGTGTCCACCATTAATTGAATGACTTGGGTTGGTTCTGGAGTGGTGGCAGTGATAATGTCATATCCCACCCCGGGGACAGAAACAGGCAAATTCCCGGTTGGGATCAATTCCTGAAAAAGAACTCGCGCGGCCACATCAACAAAGGGAGTCGTTTTTCCGTAAACTCCATAATAAGCAGTGAGCTTGGAAATATCTGTTGCATCCAGATAATAGGGTGCATTAAAAGCAAACCCAATAATTTTTTTGGTCCTCAATAAATCTGATTTCTCCGAAAGAAAACGCCTCAGGATATTTTGTCCGATCGCAGTTTGGTTTTCTCCCACTACTGAGACAACAATCCAATCGGCAGAGGCCAGATTATCTTGCATCTGGGTAATATCGCCGGTTTGATCCAGAAAATTCTTTAGGTCATCAAAAGAATAAGAACTTAAGCGATAACTTTGAATTTGTTCACTTGCAGAAGGACCATATAAATGCAGAACTTCGCTCTGAAAATCAGCCGCAGAAAAAATGGTTTGATTGGTGCATGTACTGCATTGTTTCGCCGTGATCGAATCTGATATAAATACGATCCTGTCCGACACTTGCGGCGCACTGGGCAGTACTGAATCAATATCACTTTTTTCCGGGCTGATAAGCGTCACTGCCTCACTGGCCACCTGAAAGGTTGTTTGTTGTGAAGTACCTACCAGAGCCAGATTGTAATCCTCGGGTAGAACGTTACTGCTATTGAAATCTGGGTATTGTTTAAATTTTAGTGTCAACAAACGTAGAACAGAATCATCAACTTTTTTAGCAAAGGATTGGTCTTCCTGATATTTTTGCAGAAACAGATCTATAATCTTGGTTATCGTAGTGTAATTATCATCATCTCCAGCCGAGACCAGGTTACCCAAATACAATAGGTCATTCCCTGCTAAAAAAGCTGTTTTCGCCACCTGGCGAGCATCATAAGTTTTTCCGGTGGGGTCAAAGAACTTTTGAATCGAAGTTGTCCCCAGGTTATCACTTACCATGATCCCCCCCGATGACCGCCAATCCGTAAGCGGAGCCAGAGAAAGGATCTGTTCCAATGCGTTACTATCCAATGAAATCGGTTTTGTGGTAGCCCGGATATTTCCCTGAAAACCTTGATAGCGAATATGCGAAACCAACAACCCATCTGTTATTTCAAGAGGATCATCAGTGCTGCCGGTCACAGCAAAAAAAGGAGCTAATTCTATTTGTTTAAGCTGCTCCAGAGATTTCCGAACAGTGGCTACTTCATCTTCTGCCGGGCGATCGGCACTGCCTCTGCCAGGAAAATTTTTGGCAATAACAGCAACCTGTCCTGAACTGCCTTCATGTACCCCTTTGATGTAGGCCTTCCCCATTTCTCCTACCCAATATGGGTCTCCGCCAAACGTCCTCACCCCCAGATCTTCACTGTCCACCGTACGAGCGGAGTCCAAAACATCCAACGATGGGCCCAATAACAAGTTAATTCCAATGCTATCCAGTTCCTTGCCAAGGATTTTTCCCGTGGATTCTGCATTAGCGGTTTTCCAGCTCGCCCCAATCGCCATTTCATCCGCCAGGGGGGTCATCCCATTGATCAATTGATCATTGGGTGAACCATCCCCATCCTGAGACACAGCCACAAATAACGGAATTTTAGTTTGAGCAGGAGCTTGAATATTGGGTGTTCCTGCCTGAACTCCCAGGGCTACTTTTTGCAAATTTGTTATCAATTGCTGGGCGTTTTCCAAAGTTTTATCAGGACCAGTAAAATTATCGTTGGCCTGTTCAAGCGTTACCCCACCAATGTGCTTGTTCAATATCAGATCATAGATCTGGCTGGTATTACCGACATCAGTGCCTTTAAAAGAAACCAGAAAAAGCTGTCCAACTTTTTCTTCAGGGGTCATTTCCTGTAATAATTGTTGTGCTTTTGTTTTTGCATCAAGGACTGTTGAATAACCTGCTGCCTTTACAGATGTTGCTGGCAGAACCAGGTTGGTCATGAAAACAAAAATAAAAAGCAATGACGTAATTCGTTTCACAAATCACTCTCACAAGAACAAACAGGATTACAGGTTAAATACAAATACCTCTTCTGCCTTTTACTTTCAAGTAATCACAGAATTGATATTAAATTAGGTTTATCCAACTATTTCCAGAAGGAAATGCAAAACACTTCTGAAAATCAATTACCCACGAGAAACTTTTTTGCTTTTTGCGGGTCATCTGTAAAGAGACCATCCACACCCATCTTCAAGAGATTCTCCATATCGAATTCTTCGTTAACCGTCCAAACATGGACCCGGCGGCCGCGCCTGTGTTCCCTTGCTACCAGTGTCGGAGTTGTATCCGAGAGGTAAGGATGTATCACTTTGGGTGAAATTCCCACCATTAAAAACGATCGTGAAAGCAACCCGGCTAAACCCTGTAAACATAAAATGGCAGTAGGGGCTTCTGAAATAAGTTTGTGAATTTTAACCAGGTTCTTTGGCAAAAATGAAGAAAAAAGTACTCGCTCTTCCATATGATTTGCTTTGACAATTTCAGCAACCAAAGGAATCAGATCATCATTTTTGCTGTCATAATTTGTCAATTCAACATTGACATAGATCTCTTTCCCGACCGCTTTAAAAACCTCATCCAGCGTAGGAATTTTCTCTCCGGCAAACTTAGCATCAAAATGACTGCCCGCATCAAGTTTCTTCAACTCTGCCAAAGTCAATTCATTAACCTTGCCTTTGCCGTCGGTTGTCCGGTCAACGGTTTGATCGTGGATCACCATTACCTGGTTATCCTTGGATAGTTTTGCATCCAATTCTATAAAATCTGCCCCTTGCTCCACTGCCAGGCGGAAGGAAGCAATTGTGTTCTCGGGTGCATGTGCACATGCACCCCGATGACCGAAAATAATAGGACGGGTAAATTCATTTAACATTTCATAACTCGACAAAATAAGATTCGGCAGCTTGATCCAGCATTTCTTTACTCATGCTGGGTTCAACTCCCAGGTATCTGGAAATATCAACGATTTGATCACAAAGATCGCGCGGGTGCGAAGCACGCATTTTTCTTTGGGTTTTAATGTACCATTCTTGCAGCAGGTACGCCAAACCATCATCAGAATATTGAATGCCTTTTGCACTGGCTACACGCTTGAAAATTTCACGGTATTCATCATAAGTTGGATCGCCTATTTCAATTTTATGTCTTAACCGGCGCAAAAAGGCTTCATCCACTAGATCCTTGGGAGGAAGGTTCGTAGAAAACATTACAAGTACATCAAATGGAACTTCAATCTTTCTTCCGGTATGCAAGGAAAGATAATCGATGCGGTTTTCAAGAGGAACAATCCACCGGTTCAACAGATCACGGGGGCGTACCTGCTGTCGCCCGAAATCGTCGATCAAGAGAATGCCGCCGTTTGCTTTTACCTGGAAGGGAGCTTCGTAGAATTTGAGTGTATCGTCAAATACCAGGTCCAAACCCGAAAGGGTTAATTCACCGCCCACGACAATAAAGGGTCTGCGAATGTGAACCCAGCGCGCATCTTTGCGCATCCCGCCGCGCCCTGGTGTGGTAACTGGTTCTTCTTCATTCGCTAATTGATGATTCACATTGTCAAAAACAGTAATTACCTGACCATCCACATATATCGCGAATGGAATATACATGGTCTGAGATAGGATCATGTTACCGATACTCCGTGCGACGCTGGTCTTGCCGTTTCCCGGAGGACCATAGATAAAAATGGAGGTGCCAGAGTTTACAGCAGGGCCTAATTTGTGAAAAGTTTTTTCGCTAAATACCAAACCATTGAGAACCTGGCGCATTTGCCGCTGGGTCACCTGAACACGCCCCCGGCTTTGCCTGCGCACTGAATCGTTGTAAACTTCCAAGGGTATTGGCGCTGGCCCGGCATATTGACTGCGATCTAATGCTTCGCGTGCCCGGATAATTCCAGCACCGGTAATTGCATAAAGATAAGAACCTTCACCTAGTCCCATTTGCGAGGAGCGCACTTCGATCATTTTCTCGCGTTTAAGGGCCTCAAGGATTTGATCAACTGTTCCAGAAAAAGGCAGCGCCATCGCCTCCGCAACTTTAGTCCCGGTAAGGTAACCCTGGAAATAAAATATTTTCAGGGCCAGGTCTTGCAGCCAGAGCACGCTCAAGCCGGTATCTTCAGGACAGTTGATCTGCGCAGGAGTAAACCCAGTACCCGAAACAGTCGGAATCACCGGTACACCCGCCGCAGGTTGAGAAATTTCATTGGACATTAAATCCCCTCCGATTGAAAAACCAGGGTTGATTAACAGCAATTATAGCACCTGACATTAATAATACCCGCTGTTCTAAAGGTACATTTTCTTTTGAGAAAATTTCATATTTCTTTTTTCAAATTTACCAGTTTTGCCATGAGTAAACAGATACTTTTTGAAAATAATACATTTGCTCAAGTTTGTCTAATAGAATTCTTTCACAATTCATTAATGACTTTTTAATTTTGGCCGTGCTAATATGTATATAACCAGCAGTGGAAGGAGAAAATATGAAAAAAAATCTTCGTTGGTTATTTGTGACATTGATTGTTCTTTGTGTTGCATTACTTTCTTTTTCGACAACATTTGCTGCAACTTCCTCCTCAAGTTTAGTTTGGACAGACCCAACCGCAGCCGCGACCAAACCAGGGACAACTTTCACAAGCGCCATTCTGGATACCTGGCAGCTTCCGGGGACGGTTGAGACCGGTTCAGGAATGTACCTCCCCAAAAGACTAAATGGAGATGGTCAATTTGGGGGCAAAGGAATCAACATCAATGACCTTGCCTCCGGTAATACAGTGACCCTTTGTTTCTCATTCCCCAATTACAACAATTCCTGGTCAGGCAAGATTTATGCATGGGACGGCTCAGAATGGGCGTCCCGAACTACTTCGATCACTTCAAGCGCGGGTAGCTCTGCAGCTTGTACCTACCGAGCCGGGAATGGAACCTACAGCCTGATCATTGGGTACTATGGCACTCCAGATTACCCAACACCCACGGCTTCAAGAGCCTGGAACGACCCGGTTGCGACGGCAAATTATGTCAATGCATCCTTCAATCAATCGCCCATCGACGTCGTCCAATTACCCGGAACCTTTATTTCAAGCAATGGATTGTACTTCCCAAGCGGTTTTGCAGTTGGAGAAGCCCAATTCGGTGGGAAAGGGATTCAGATCAGTGGCGTGCCAGCAGGGAAAAAGGTGCAGATCTGTTTTTCATTTCCCGTCTATGATTACGGTTGGACTGGGAATATATACCAGTGGAACGGCACAAAATGGTCGATCCAACCCACCACGAGCGTCGTTTCAAGCAATTCCGAACACCATTATTGCACAAAAAATGGACAGAATGGCACTTACAGCCTGATCATTGCGTATCATTCTTAATTCACTTTTTGTTAAACATTCCGCTTGTCACTGCGGATCATCTCTCTTGACCAGCAACGACCATAAGTAAAAAAAACTTCCTCACCATAACTATGAGGAAGCTTTTTTATCGATCAATTATTATTTAGACAATCATATTTGTTACTTGCTATCGTCCGTTTTCTCGGACTCATTCCTGGAATCAGTCAGCTTTTCTGCCTCTTTTTTTTCATCCGCCGGTTTATCACCATTTTCGAGCCCCTGTCGGAAGTTGCGAATACCCTGCCCCAGTTCCCCGGCCACTTTGCCAATTCGACCAGGGCCAAAAAGCAATAATACGATTACCAACACCAGAATAATCTCAGGCAAACCAAGATCCATACAACCTCACTGTCTATTAGGCTCCAGTGGAATAATTAGAGCTAATTTTGAAATTATAACCACTATTTGGTGTCGTGGATGGTTCTTCGGTGTTCAGGTCTCGTTTGATTAACAATTTCGTGAGTTCAGGAATTCTTTTGAATTGTTGGACGAACGTTGATCTGCACAATTAACACCCCTATCACCGTCAGCGCCAGACCAAAAATCTCTCTCCCGGTCAACTTTTCTCCCAAGAAAATCCAACTTAACAGGGCAATTTGTACAATATTAGTGCTGTTGATAAAGCTGGATTCCATAGCAGGCAATATTCTTTGAACATAATTCCAGGCGGTAAAAGCGAAAGCTGTATTCAACACAGCAAGTAAAACTACTATTCCCCAACTGGTTAAACTGATTTTCGGCAGCCCCTGCAAAATTAAACCTGAGCCCAGCATGATCGTTGAACCAATTCCCATGCTGATGACCGTTACAACCAACACATTATATTTCTCGCTGCGATTGACAGCTCTCCCCTGAATAGCCCCGGCAATGTTCGCTGCCAGGCTAATACCCACAAATACAAAACCCAGCCACCCTCCATTTTGAAAACCAACCGGCATAAAGTAAACAAAAATTCCCAGCAGGTTTATTGCAACGCCCACCCATTGCAATTTTGTCGGTCTTTCTTGTAATACGATCATGCCGGAGAAAACAACAAACAATGAAGACAGGTTTAATAAAAGTCCAACAGTCACAGTTGAAAGCAAAGCTAAACCTAAATATTGGAATCCTTGCGCAAAGGAATAAGAGACTACTCCCAGAATAGTCAGCTTGATCCAATCATTTTTATGAAAATGCTTGACCTGATTAAGATTCTCTTTTTGAAAAAGGAACGGTAAGAGGCAAAGAAAAGCGAAGAAATAACGCAGCCCGGCAAAAGTGAGCGGAGGAATTTCTTTCAGACCAATTTTTATAAATATCCATGACGTGGACCAAATGAAGGTGACCAGAACTGCCAGCAATACTGCCCTCAGATGGATTGAAAGGTTTTTCAATCATCCCCCTTAAGCATCTGCTGTTGAAGGCCGCATATCCCGAATATTCAACTGCATAGTCCGGCTTCCCATATATGAATTTTCTTCAATGACGTACATCAAATCAAAGTTGCCTGGCAAGAATGGCAGCCAATCGCTTTGCCGCCAGGCCACTGCATCCAGCAGATAATTACCCGCCTGGCAGGTAAACTTGAGATGCTTCTTTTCTGCTCCCAGCGCTTTGGCATTTTTTATCGCTACATTGCGAGAGACAAATACAGCTTCCGGGTTTCCCATGCCGGTAGGTTGGATACGTTCCAGAGTTGTTATCGAAATCTCGCGAACTTTTTCGATGGGAATTTCAAGATCAGCCTTATACGTTTTAAGCAGTTCTTTCCCGCCCAACTCTTCATCTGCGATCGCTTGTAAACGTTCAATAAGCTTGTCAACATTTTCATTCCGAACCGTGAATCCGGCCGCCATGGCATGCCCGCCGTGCCTTTCCAACAGGTCAGCACATTTATCCAATGCCTGGGTGATATGGAATTCAGAGATGCTGCGGCAGGAGGCACGCGTAACTTTTTCTTCTATGGTGCCGACAATGGCTGGTCGATAATACGTCTCGACCAGGTTAGTGGCAACCAGCCCAACAATTCCGCTGCTGTAAGATGAATCAAATGAAGAGATCAGGTTCAATGTAGTGGCAGAGCCAATTTTTTCTTCAGCCATGGCCCTGGTTTCTTTGGTCAGCCTCTGCCGTTCCGAATTCTGATTATCCAGCTTTTGAGCCAGTGACCCTGCCTCTTCGATCGAATTCGTCATTAAAAGTTCATAAGCCTGCAAGGCAGAATCGATCCTGCCGGCTGCGTTCAAACGCGGTCCCAGCATGAAACCGATATCGCTGGCAGAAATCCGCTGCGGGTCGCGGCCACTCACTCGAATCAGAGCCTGCAAGCCCGGCCGCTTTCCCTGATGGATAAGGTTAAGTCCGCGCCGAACTAGCACCCGGTTTTCACCGGTCAATGGGACGACATCGGCAACTGTTCCCAACGCCACCAGATCGAGCCAGTTCTCTGCGTCAATTCCATTCATTTTATGTTTGCTGAATAATGCCTGAGCAATTTTAAAGGCCAACCCTACCCCGGCCAGGTCCTTATCCGGATATGGGTCTCCTTCGCGTTTGGGGCAGATCACGGCATAAGCCGATTCCAGTTCGCCTTTTGGAAAGTGATGATCGCTGATGATCATATCCACACCGAGGCTTTTGGCAAATTCAGCCTCATTCGGAGAGCGGATACCGCAATCTACGGTCAAGATCACTTTGACGCCTGAATCTGCCAGAAGCTGTACCGCTTCCATATTCACGCCGTAACCCTCGTCAAATCGGTTGGGGATATAGCGGGTGACCTTTGCGCCAATCGTCTTGAGCACTTGCACCATTAATGCAGTGGCAGAAACGCCGTCAACGTCATAATCACCGTAGACGATCATTTGTTCCTGTTGGTCGCATGCCAGCAAAATGCGGTTGACCGCTTTTTCCATATCCAACAGCAGAAATGGATCCCCTAAAGGGCGGGACGCCATTAAATATTCTGTGGCTGAAAGTTCATCCAAATAACCGCGGTTGAAAAGGATCTGCCGCAAGAAGTCAGGAAATTCATGCAGCGCTTCACTTACATCAACAGGAATTCGTGGATAGATCCACCATCGTTTTGATTGGGGTTTTTGCAGCAAAGGAGGACTCTTCTCTATTCGTCAATATAGTAGCGTGGAACCCGGGCAGAAAGGCCGCAAACCACTTCGTAGTTGATCGTTTCCCAACTGGCAGCTACTTCTTCAGCCGTGATTTGTTCATCCCCTTGTTTACCGATCAGAACAACTTCATCACCCACCTGGGCATCCGGAACATCATCCAATTGCCACATGGTTTGGTCCATGCAGACCATCCCCACCTGGTTTACCCGATGTCCATTCACTAGAGCAATATTTCCTAATTTACGCCGCAGACCGTCGGCATACCCCACTGCTGAGGCGCCGATACGTTCATTTCCTGTAGTAATATAGCGGTGGTTGTAACTGATCCCTGATCCGGGCGGGAGAATTTTTACAGAGGTCAGCCGGGTTTTCCAGGCCAGAGCAGGTTCAAAACCGGCCGGGAGAGGTGCTTCTGAGGATGGATTCAGGCCATAGATGGCATTTCCGGGTCTTACCGCATCGTAACAGGCATTTGCGTAATACAAAGAACCTGCCGAATTATCTGCATGAATGATCGCAGGGCGAATTCCGATCTGCTCCAGACCTTGCAGTACCCCATTGAACAGGGAAATTTGCTCGTCTGTAGTCGTTTTTTCTGGCTCATCAGCGCTGGCAAAATGAGTGAACAAACCCTCGATATTGATGTTCTTCATTCGCGATACCTGCGCTACAAATTCAACCGCGTTTTCCGGAAAGATTCCTAAACGTCCCATCCCTGTATCCACTTTGATATGAACGTTTAATTTTCCGTCCACGTAACGAGCTGCCTCCTCGTATTGCGGAGCAAGATCGGCATTGAATAAGGCCAACGAGATCGATCTTTCCATCGCTTTGGGAACATCCAGAGCTGAGGTATAACCCAATACCAAAATTGGAGAATGGATCCCCGCATCCCGTAGTGCTATAGCTTCCTCTAATCTGGCGACACACAATCGCGCAATTCCGGCCTTTTCGGCAGTCTTGGCTACTTCAAATAAGCCGTGTCCGTAGGCATTTGCTTTGACCACAGCCATCACCGGTCGTTGGGTGATCTGCGCAATTCTTTGAATATTTCTGCGAATTGCCCCTAAATTAATTTCCAGCCAAATTGAATATGCATCGGTGTTCATGCCCCAAGTATAAACGACCCAATAAGCATGGACAAGGTTTACAAAAAAATGGCGCAGGGTGGACTGGAATTTATCTTTTCTTCAAGTAAAATAAATACAGAGAAAATTATGTTATCCATTCAGGCAATTCTTACGCTGATCATTCTGACCATAGCCATCTTTTTGTTCATTTTTACACGCCTGCGTGCCGATCTGATCGCATTGATGGTCTTATTGGCGCTGGGCATCTCTGGTATCGTCAATGATAAACAGGTCTTTTCTGGTTTCAGCAGTTCCGCTGTCATGACCATTCTGGGTATCTCTATGGTCTCAGTGGCATTGCAGCAAACCGGAGCCACCAATCTGATCAGTAAATGGATCTTCAAGCTTGGCAAGCAGAATGAAACTTTGGTGATCTTGCTGGTAATGCTCGCCAGTGCCGGTTTATCTTTGTTCATGAATAACATTTCAGCTGTAGGTGTATTACTGCCGGCGGTGATGTCTTTAACCCGGCGCAGCCGCATTTCACCGGCACGCTTGCTCATGCCGCTGGCTTTCGGAACGATCCTGGGGGGAATGGCGACATTGTTGACCACAGCCAATATCATCGTCAGCGGCGCGCTTAAAGATGCCGGGCTGCACGCGTTTGGTCTGCTGGATTTCTTCCCGGTAGGCGCACCGGTGGTTATAGTTGGGATCATTTACATGCTCACCCTCGGAAAAAAACTCCTACCCGGGGAAAACTCTAAAACAATGACTGAACCGCCGTTGGCGTTGAATATGAAGCTTAAAGATCTCTATTCATTGGATGCCAATCTTACCCAAATGAAAATTTTGGATTCTTCCCCCCTGGCAGGAATTCCTATAAATTCCGACCTTTTTATGCGTTCCAATATAAACCTGATCGCCATACAAAGCGGCAAAATCTTAAAAGCCAATCCACAACCAACGACTCTTCTCAAATCCGGCGATATTTTATTATTGGGTAATTTCCAGGCGGACCAGACCGCTTTAGGTTTGGCCAGGGATTTTACCGACCTTTCTAACCAGGTTTTTTCTGACGACAGCCATTCGCTGGCTGAACTCGTTCTTGCCCCTCACGCTTCACTGTTGGGAAAAACATTGACCGAGATCCGTTTCAAATCGAAATATGATCTCAACGTACTTTCCGTTTGGCGGGATGGCAAGCCGATTAGTAACCAGATCAAAGACCTGCCCCTCCGCTTTGGCGATGCCTTGCTGGTTCAGGGTTCTGCTCAAAATATTCATCGGCTGCATGACCAAAATGACCTCATCTTACTGGAAGAGAACCCGGATGCGGTGATTCGTCCCCAGAAACAATGGATCGCCATCGTCATCACTCTGGTCACCCTCGGTTTCGCAGCCACCAATATCCTGCCAGTGGCAGAAATTGTGCTGCTTGGGGCGGTACTACTCATGCTCAGCGGCTGTATGGGAATCAATGATGTCTTCCAATCTATTGAATGGAAAGCGATTTTTCTGATCGCCGGCATGTGGCCGCTCAGTATCGCCATTCAACAAACCGGTCTGGCCACTGCATTGATCAGCGTGATCATTCGCGGATTTGGTTCCATTTCTCCTCTTCTGCTGGTCACCATTTTCTTATTCCTGGCGATGATCTTCACGCAGTTGATGAGCGGACAAATTTCTGCCATTGTCCTTATTCCGCTGGCATTGACGGCTTCTTCCACAATGCATGTTAGTCCGCAGGCGATGGCAATGGCGGTAGCGCTTGGTTGTTCACTGGGTTTCCCCACCCCATTGGGCCACCCGGTCAATATTATGGTCATGAACCCCGGCGGATATACTTTCAAAGATTATTTACGCGTCGGCCTGCCGCTCACCTTTTTAGCCTTTGCTACAATCTTGCTCGGAATCCACTTCGTTTACGGGCTATAATTGCCGGCAATGGATACTTCTTACTTTAATTTCGATCTGATCGCCAGCGAAAAGAATGCGCGGGCCGGTGTTTTTCATACACCACACGGCGACCTGCAAACCCCCGTGTTTGCACCGGTCGGTACCCAGGCTACGGTGAAAGCAGTCACCCCGGCTCAATTGGAAGAAATTGGTGCCTCCCTGGTACTCTCCAATACTTATCACCTCTACCTCCGCCCCGGCGCAGATCTGGTTGCCGAGATGGGCGGGCTGCACGAATTTATGTGCTGGCCTCATCCCATACTCACAGATTCCGGCGGTTACCAGGTCTTTTCTCTGGCCGATACCCGCAAAGTGGATGAAGATGGAGTCACCTTCAAGAGCCATATTGATGGTTCCATGCACCACTTTACCCCCGAAAGTTCCATCCAGATACAAGAAAAATTGGGCGCAGATATCATCATGGCATTTGATGAATGCGCTGACCCAAATAATCCTGCTTATATCCTGCAATCCATGCGAAGGACCCACGCCTGGGCAGAGCGCTGTTTGCAGGCCAAATCTCGATCCGATCAGGCTCTCTTTGGCATCGTGCAAGGCGGTGTTTCGCCTGAACTACGCAGTCAATCTGCACAATTCATTGCCTCATTGGGGTTCCCCGGCCATGCCATCGGCGGCCTTTCTGTGGGTGAAACCAAACCTGAGATGCATGCCATGCTTGAAGTAGTTAATGCCATTTTACCGGCAGATAAGCCCCGTTACCTGATGGGGGTTGGTTCGCCGGAAGATCTCATCAATGGCATCTTGCGTGGTGTAGATATTTTTGACTGTGTCTTGCCCACTCGTCTGGCTAGGCATGCCGCCGCTTTTACACCCACCGGCCGTATCAACTTGATGAATGCTTCCTATACGCATGACCATGCTCCCATTGATGAAACGTGTTCATGCTATACTTGTTTGAATTTCAATCGCGCTTATTTGCGTCACCTTGTGGTCGCCAAAGAAATGTTGGCTGCCACCCTCATCTCGATTCATAACATTCAATTTCTGGTATCTCTGGTGAAAACCTCCCGACAAGCCATTTTGGAAAATCGTTTTGAAAATTATGCCCAGGAGTTTCTTCAGAGCTACCAACCCCGTCAAAAACGAGGCGAGTAATGACCTTCTTTCAATCACTGATTCTCGGGATCATCCAGGGTTTAACTGAATACCTGCCAATTTCCAGTTCCGCTCACCTGGTATTGGTGCCTTATCTATTAAACTGGAACTTCCCCACCGAACAGATCTTCCCATTTGATGTACTGGTTCAACTCGGCACACTGGTCGCAGTGATCCTGTATTTCTGGAAAGACCTGGTAAGCATTGTCAAGAGTTTCTTTTTGGGGCTGATCAACAAAGAACCCTTTAAAGACCCTCAAGCCAGACTCGGATGGTATTTGATCCTGGCGACCATTCCGGCCGGGCTGGCCGGGCTGTTATTCAAAAGTCAGGTGGAGGCAGCCTTTTCCGCTCCGCGCTTGACAGCCTATTTCCTTTTTGGTACTGCTGTCCTGTTGATCCTCGCGGACCTGGTGGGCAAACGCACCCGTCAACTTGAAGAGATCACCTGGTGGGATGCGCTTTGGATCGGTCTATTTCAGGCTGTTTCTCTTTTCCCGGGGATTTCGCGTTCAGGGGCAACCATCAGCGGCGGCATGACCCACAACCTGGATCGATCTTCCTCTGCCCGTTTTAGCTTTCTTATATCCATCCCGGTCATGCTGGGAGCCGGGCTTGTCAGCCTCAAAGATCTATCGGCGGTTCCCAATTTGCCCGGATTCTTACCCATGTTGGTTGTCGGTTTTATTGCTGCGGTAATTGTTGGTTATCTTTCGATCCACTGGTTCCTCGATTTTATCAAGCGCCAAAGACTCTGGTATTTTGCCGTTTATTGCATCTTACTGGCCAGTGCTGTCTTGATCGTTGCCAGCATCCGCGCCACATCAGTGCAGGCTTCTGCCACCCCTTCATCTGAAGACGCACCAACCGCTGACTTGCAGCTCGCTTCTTCACAAACTACTGATTTTCAGATCATTAACCTACAATATTCCAATTCTCTGGATTGGTTAATACCAACTATGACCTCCTGCGCCAATTTGCTGCAAAAAACCGCCCTGGTCACCCATAATCTCCCCGCAGATGAGATGAGCCTCAAAAACGCAGATCTGATACTCAGATGGGGATCGCCTGCACCATTGAACCAAACTGCGAATCAACTTGGCTTGGAGCAATTGGTCCTCGCTGCCAATAATGACAGCCCGCTGAATTCTCTATCATTGGATGCGGCCCGCCGCATTTTTGACGGTGAAATTACCACTTGGGGAAATTTGCACTCGTTTTGCCCCGATTGTCTCAAACAACCTTACGACAGTGGCAATGACGGCAAATCGATCGTTTTAAATTTTTACCCTCCCGAAGAAGATATACAAACCTTGTTCATTCAAAAGGTCATGCTCGGACAACCTGTTGCAGCAGAGATCGGGCTCCTGGTTCCTGATGCTTCTGCCATGCGCGAATCAATTTCAGGTAATGCTAATGTCATTGGGTTCTTGCCAGTTAATTCTCTCAATTCCAGTGTGAGAGAAATTACTCTGAATGGTTCAGACCCCTCCACCCTGCAGATTCCCATTTTGGCAATTACTTCAGCGCAGCCGCAAGGGAAAATTAAAGAATGGCTGCTTTGTCTGCAAAAAGTACTAAATCCATAATTCACAAGATAAATACCGGGGGCTGCTAAAAATGGGCAGCCCTCAATTGTTGATGCGGATACATTGATAACCCTGGCTTTAATAATCAGTCCGAGGTTTATCACAGAAATTGATCTTATTTAAATGTACTTAGAAACGGTAGATATTTACAAAAACGAGATTGCTTGACGAATTGAACATATGTACTATAATTTCATATTGATTTTCATTATATAATTTAGTTAATTAAATTCGAGGAGAGTCCCATGGCGAAGAAACCAGTTTCCGCAAGTCAAAGCGAATTATCAAACCCATCCAATTCTGACAGCCAGATGAGCGCAGCAAAACGTGCTGTTCTGGATAAAGCTCTGGGTGATATTGTCAAACGCTATGGTGAAGGATCCATTATGCGGTTAGGAGAAGCTCACCAACTTGAGGTAGAGGCCATCCCTACCGGCTCACTCTCCCTGGATATCGCCCTCGGTGTTGGGGGTATTCCCCGCGGTCGTATTGCAGAAATTTACGGCCCTGAATCTTCAGGCAAGACCACTCTTTGTTTGCACATTGCCGCTGAAGCTCAAAAGCTTGGAGGGGTCGTGGCATTCATCGATATGGAACATGCCCTGGATCCAGCCTACGCTTCACGCCTGGGAGTCAACATTGAAGCGCTGCTCGTCTCTCAACCGGATACCGGTGAGCAGGCACTGGAAATTTGCGAAACCCTGGTGCGCTCTGGTGCAGTGGACGTTGTGATCGTCGACTCGGTTGCTGCCCTGGTACCACGGGCAGAGATCGAAGGGGATATGGGCGACGCCAGCATGGGTATGCAGGCTCGGCTCATGTCACAGGCATTACGCAAGCTTTCCGGAGCCATCAATCAGACCAAGACTTGTGTTATCTTTACCAATCAACTTCGCCAAAAGATCGGCGTGATGTTCGGCAACCCAGAAACGACCTCAGGCGGTTTGGCGCTCAAATTCTACGCCTCGATCCGGCTGGATGTACGGCGTATCCAATCCATCAAGGTTGGCGCTGAGATCGTCGGCAACCGTACCCGCGTGCGCGTGGTGAAAAATAAGGTCGCTCCTCCCTTCCGCACGGCTGAATTTGACATTATGTACAACGAAGGAATTTCAAAAGTAGGCGATATTATCGATCTGGCAACAGCTCTTGAAATCATTACCAAACGCGGTGCTTTCTTCTCTTATGGGGATGTGCGTCTGGGTCAGGGTCGCGAAAACGCCAAGGAGTTCTTACGTCAAAATCCGGAATTGACCAAAGAAATCGAAGCTGCAGTTCGGCAGCGTGCCGTGGGCGGTGAAATTCCATTAACCGTTGGCCTCTCTTCTGATGAAGATTCTGCAGGCGAGTAAAAGCGACCTCATTTCTTTACGGCGGTTTGGATGCAAAGAGAAAAAGCTCTTCAATTGATATTAGCTGCCACCCTCTCACTTTTAGTGGGAGGGTGCAGTGTTCTTCGCCCGGTGCGTTCCGCGGAATCAACCGATCCTTCTGCCTATTTTATAGCTCCTACTCGGGCGGCGACATCTACCCAGCAGCAGGCTGCCCAAACTACCAGTGCTATAGACTCGCAGCCAGCGAATTGCACAAACCTGCTTTCCTACAAAAAAGACCTCACCATACCGGATGGATCTTTTGTTACCCCCGGCAGCAGCCTGGATAAACAATGGCAGGTAAGTAATTCCGGTACATGCAATTGGAATGATTCATACACCATTCGCCTCGTTGACGGAGATTTGTTAGGCGCAACCAGTCCACAAACTATCGTACCGGCACGTAGCGGAACAGATGCCATCATCCGCATCATTTTCACCGCGCCTACTGAACCTGGCAATTATTCGTCTACCTGGCAGGCATTTGATCCTAAGGGACAAACGTTTGGCGATTACTTTAAAATAGTGATCAATGTCGCCGGCAATTGATTCAAATTCTCAGTCACCAATAATTCACCGCAAAAAGTCCAGTTTTGGGCTGATAGCTATTGTCAGCATTTTTACGATTGGACTTCTTCTCAATTTACTGGCATTTCTCTTTCTCTCCAGAATTTTAAAGACCTCATTATTGGCTGCAAGCACGTCCCCTACCGCAACGGCTGTCGGGATCGAGGCCATTTCTTTTACCCCGGCTACTTCCACCCCTTTCCAGCCTCTGTCAACAGACACGCCCACTCCAACTCTAACCCCAACGCTCACGCCAACGGCGACCCCTACAAATACACCCTTACCCACGAATACGCCTCTTCCGCCGCCAGGCCAAGGGCAAGGACCACCAGCTCAGCCGCCAATGGATAGAATTCCGCAAAGTGCGTTCATTAGCATCACCGGGCATAATCAAGCTCATTCGCTTTCTTGTGAATCGCGTTCTGCTGCAGATTGGGCCGGTTTCTTTGGGGTTTCTACCACAGAGGATGGATTTCAATCTCTCCTGCCCTTATCGGATGATCCTGATGCAGGCTTTGTCGGCAATGCGGATGGCGCAGAAGGACAGCTTCCCCCTAATTCGTATGGAGTGCACGCTGACCCCGTTGCAGCGGTCTTGCATCAGTATGGTTTGAATGCCACCGCCGTACATGGCTATTCTTACGATAATTTGCGCAAACAGATCGTTGCCGGGCATCCGGTCATTTTATGGGTGTACGGCAACGTGTGGTATGGAGTTTCACCGGTAGATTACACGGCTTCAGACGGCCATAATACCAAAGTGATCCGGTTTGAACACACAGTGATTATCACCGGTTATGACACAAATAATGTAACCATATTGGACGGAGGTATGCTTTACTCGCGCCCGATATCACAATTATTAAGTTCCTGGTCTTCGCTCGGAAATATGGCCGTTATCCTTCAGTAAAAATAAACAGACCCCGCTAACACGCCGGGGTCTGTAAATCTGTTGTCACAGAAAATCTTAGGTTCCTTCTTCCCAGGAACCCAGATATTTCACTTGCTCGTTGGAAAGGGTATCAATCGAGACGTTCATGGCTGCCAATTTGAGTTTGGCAATATTCTTGTCAATCTCTTCCGGCACGCTGTAAACGCGATTTTCCAATTTATCGGAATTCTTCACCAGATATTCAAGCGAGAGGGCCTGGTTGGCAAAGGACATATCCATTACCGAGGCAGGATGCCCTTCAGCAGCAGCCAGGTTAATCAAACGGCCTTCACCCAGGATGTGAATGCGGCGGCCGTCTTTCGTCTTATATTCTTCAACGAATGGACGAACAAGTCGTTTTGAAACAGCCATCTTCTCTAAGGCCGGGATGTTAATCTCAACGTTAAAGTGACCAGAATTGGCAACAATAGCGCCATCTTTCATTAATTCAAAGTGATGTTTGTCAACGACATTGATGTCTCCGGTTAAGGTGACGAAGATATCGCCAATTTTGGCAGCATCTTCCATCTTCATCACTCTAAAGCCGTCCATCACCGCTTCCAGAGCCTTCAGCGGGTCAACTTCGGTCACGACCACCTCAGAGCCCATACCGCGGGCACGGCTGGCCAGACCCCGTCCGCACCAGCCATAGCCGGCCACAACGAACACTTTACCGGCCAATAATACATTGGTGGCGCGTATGATGCCATCCAGGGTGGATTGGCCGGTACCATAGCGGTTATCGAACAAATGCTTGGTCAAAGCATCATTGATGGCAATGATCGGGTAATTCAATGCTTTATCCGCAGCCATTGCGTGCAGACGAATCACTCCCGTAGTGGTTTCTTCTGTACCGGCGATCACCCCATCCAACAATTCACGGCGGTCTTTATGCAGCACGCTGACCAGGTCAGCACCGTCATCCATGGTGAATTGGGGTTTGTGGTCCAGCACTGCGTGAATGTGCTTGTAGTAAGTGACGTTCTCTTCGCCTTTGATCGCGAATACCGGGATCTCGTCATGTGAGACCAGTGAAGCAGCCACATCGTCCTGGGTCGAAAGCGGATTGGATGCGGTGATCATCACATCAGCGCCGCCAGCCTGTAATGTTTTCATCAGGTTGGCAGTTTCGGTCGTGACATGTAAGCAAGCAGAAATGCGAAAACCCTTCAAAGGACGTTCTTTCGTAAAACGTTCTTTGATCTGGCGTAAGACTGGCATTTCTCGCTCTGCCCAATCAATGCGCAAACGGCCGCCGTCGGCCAGTTTCATATCTTTTACGTCATAATTTGACATCAGTTCCTCCAAAAAAGAATGACCTTCATTTACTTAATATATCCAAAACTCCGTGATCATCGAAATGTTCACGATAGCGTTTGATAAATTCAACAATACTGTAATGATGGTTCTGCGTTCCCTTTTGCTCCAAAACGTAGGTGGCTGCCAGTGAACCCATCTGGCCGCAGGTCTGCAAATCCAATCCCAGGCGATAACCGCGCAAGAAACCGCCACGGAAAGCATCACCCACCCCGGTGGGATCAACAATTTTTATAGGTGGTACCACAGGAATCTGGTAGGTCTTTCCACCCGATTTGATGACAGCACCCTTTTCTCCCAACGTGACCACTAAAAGCTTTACGGTTTTTTCAATTGTCGCGGCATCCAGTCCGGTGTGTTTTTGCAATAATTCATATTCATAATCATTACAAAAAACAGCATGTGCATTTTCCACGCCCCGGCGCAGCTCACTGTGATCATTGCGCGCAATCTGCTGCGAAGGATCGTAGAGATAAGGAATCCCCAATTCGGTGCATTCCCTCACATACTGATCCATTGCTGCCGGATCATTGGGTGAGATCACCACATAATCGACTTCACCCTGCTGCATTTCCTTGATTGAAACTTTTCCGGCATCAGCCATGGCCCCAGTATAAAAACTGGCAATTTGGTTATTATCCATATCCGTATTTTCAAAGAATGAGGCAGTGAATTTTTCGGCGATCACTTTAATATAAGCAGTATCCACTCCCTTTGACTCCAACCAACAGCGGTATTCCTCAAAGTCTTGCCCGGCGGTTGCCATCACTTTTGGTTTTTCGCCCAGCAGGGCCAGAGTGTAGGCAATGTTGGGAGCAATTCCACCGCGTTGACGCGTCAGGGAATCTACCAAAAAAGAAAGAGAAATGGTATTCAATTTTTCCGGAATGATCTGTTCGTGGAAATGTCCGGGGAAAGTCATTAAATAATCAAATGCTACTGAACCAGTTAAAACGATTGCCATTTCTCACCTGTTTGGAGCATTATTATAATTGCAACGAGATAAATTTTGGGAAAATGGTGGGTAGATAATCCCTTGATCCATTACCCAGGCAGTGATCAATCGATTCGGAGTAAGATCAAATGCAGGGTTGCGCACTGAAGTTCCCATTGTATACACCGTTTCGCCTTGATAACTTACTGCTGTTACTTCTTCTGCGGGCCGTTCTTCAATGGGAATTTTTGATCCATCGGTCAGGCTTATATCCAGTGTAGAGAACGGAAAAACCGGATAAACCGGCACATCATCCGTAAATGCTGCCAGACTTAACATATAAGTGCCAACTTTGTTCACAACATCCCCGTTTGCTGCCACCCGATCTGCCCCAAACATTACTTTGTTTACATCTCCATGATGAATGAAATAACCAGCAGCATTATCGGGGATCACATCAAATGGAATTCCGTAAAGTTCACATTCCCAGGCTGTCAAACGCGCCCCTTGAAAACGGGGTCGAGTTTCATCGATCAACAAATGGATCTTTTTACCGTGTTCAAAGGCGTACCGAATTGCTCCCAGGGCGGTTCCCCAATCCACAGCTGCCAGTGAGCCTGTATTACAGTGGTGCACTATCGTATCCCCATCATTAATGAGGCTGGCACCAAATTCAGCCATGCGCAGATTGGTGACAATATCCTCCTCTGCCATCAACTGACTCTCTGCCAATAACCGCTCTACCAGCTCAGGTTCATCGATCGAGTTGTCATCCACCAGTGCTAAAACTCTGTTTACCCCCCAGGCCAGGTTCACTGCTGTCGGTCGGGAGGAACTTAATAGATCTGCTGCTTTGTGTAAATGCCTTCGCAGATCATTTACCCTCTTCCCTCTTGCCCACTGCGCTTCCAGAACCAGTCCAAAAGCTCCAGCTACCCCCAATGCGGGTGCACCACGAATCGCCATTGTCTGAATGGCTCGAACCATTTCCTCGGCGTTGAGAATAGTCAGATATTCCAACTGATTAGGCAACTTGCGTTGGTCAATCAGTCGAACAGTTCGTGAGGTTTCAATCCATTCAATCGTTCGCATCCAACACCAAAAAACGCCCTCCCTCGAGAGCGTTATTACGACCCTAGTTTAACATGTTTGGTGAGCTTTGACAATGTTTTCGTTGACATGTTTTCGATGAACAAATTTACTTGCCAAAACCATCCTGATAAATGAATTGCCCCTCCATGATAGATAGTCTGCTCAATTTCTCAATAATTCTCATTGAAATTTCAGGTTACAATCAGGCAATGAGTCATTATTTGCTATGGATAGGAATTATCGAATGAAACCTAAAATCCTGCTGAGCATTTTATTGATCGGTACATTGCTGAGTAGTTGTGATTATCGTCTCACTACACCACAGGCTTCCAATTCATCAACAACGGGCACAGGTCAAAATGGTACCCTTTCAACGACTACACCCACTCCAACCCCGGTTCCCCAGACCCACCTTTCCACCGGTAAAGCGGATTTTTATGCCGGTGATTATGATAACGCTCTGGTGGAACTGACCGCAGCTCAAAATACGATCGACCCTGAGATCATTGCAGAAGCGATGCTATTTATAGGCCGTATCTCACTTGAAAAACAAGACTTCCAGGCAGCCGTGCAAAAATTAGGTTATCTGGTCAATACCCAATCTACTGGCGAATCACGCAACAGCGGTTTTTTCTTCCTGGCCCAGAGTTATGATGGATTGCAGGAATATCAACTGGCAGCAGATGCCTATAAAAACTATCTGGCTCTTAACCCTACCTCGCCCGTGCAATCAGATATTCTTGTGATGGAAGGGAATGATCTTGTCTCTGCCGGAAACGACGCAGCGGCGCTTGCAGCCTACCAGGCAGCCCTGCCGTTGGCACGCCCGGAATATAAAGATGAAGTTGCCATCAAATTGGCCGAAGAGACTGCCGCCACCGGCGACTCGGCAGCCGCCATCACCCAATATTCGGACCTTTATGCTTCCACCAGCAGCGTCTATACAAAATCAACCGTCAACTTCCTCTTAGGCAGGCTTTACCTGCAAACCGGCGATGCGGAAAAAGCCTATTCGCTCTTTCAGGATTCGGTCTCTGAATACCCCGCTTCAATTGACACTTACAATGGTCTGGTAGCATTAATTGATGCCGACCAACCTGTTGATGATCTCCTACGCGGAATTGTGGACTACAACGCCGGTCAATACGGCATGGCGAATTCTGCCTTTGACCGGTACATGGTAGCCAAACCCAATCATGACGCCACCCCAATTTATTACAAAGCGCTTAGTTTTTATAATATGGGTGATTATAAAAATGAAGTAATCGAATGGGATAAATTGATCAACAATTATCCCAACGACCCTTATTACGCAGAAGCCTTCATTCAAAAAGCTACCACGCAGTGGGATAAATTAAGTCAGTATGCAACTGCAGCACAAACTTTATTAACTTATGTTACCCAGGCCCCCAGTTCGGATAAAGCCGCCAGCTACCTGTACACTGCCGGACGAATTTATGAACAAGGAAATTTGCTTGAGTTGGCTGCACAAACCTGGCAACGAGTATTTACAGAATATCCCGCCTACGATAAGGCCATCCTGGCCCAATTTAATGCTGGCATATGTTATTACCGCCTGGGGGAATATTCCCAAGCGCTGGTAGTCTTCCAGCGTAATGCTTTATTGACCTCCAACGCCCCGGACAAAGCACGGGCTGATCTTTGGGTAGGAAAAACCTTACAAAAATTATACAAAAAAGCTGATGCACTGGCTTCTTTCAAACAAGCTTCAACTGAAGACCCCACCGGTTATTATTCCATCCGGGCGAATGAACTGTTGAATGGTCAAACACCATTCCAGCAATCTTCATCCATTGATCTGGGGGTTAACCTGAACGAAGAAAAAAATGACGCAGTGGATTGGATGCGCAGCAAATTCAACATTGCCGCAGATATCGATCTCCTCGACCCCGGCGATCTGGAAAATAACATTCTTTATCAACGCGGCGATGCTTTCTGGAAATTGGGTTTAACCGCCAAAGCTCAATCTGAATTTGATTCCTTAAGCCAGCAGTTCACTACAGACCCGACCAACAGTTTCCGTCTGATGAATCACTTAATTGATCTGGGTATCAATCAGACCGCAATTATCTGTGCCAGGCAAATATTGGATATCGTTGGTCTTGGTGATGCTACAATGCTAGATCAAACTCCCGCTTATTTTAACCATGTGCGTTTTGGCGTGTATTATCGTACCATTATCGTACCTGCTGCCGTTGAGAATAACATCGATTCGATGTTGATCTTTAGTTTGATCCGCCAAGAAAGTATGTTCGAGTCAGAGATCTCATCCAGTCAGGGTGCTACCGGCTTAATGCAGATCATGCCTGCTGTCGGCCAGGAAATTGCCACCGATTATGGCTGGCCCGATAATTACATTCAACAAGACCTTACTCGGCCGCTTGTCAACGTCAAGATGGGTACCCATTATTTGACGAAATGGTACAACTATTTCAATGGTGATGTGATGGCGGCGCTTGCTGCTTATAATGGGGGTATCGGTTATGCCATGTCCTGGGAGAAATTAGCTGATAATGACCCCGATCTGATGTTGGAAATTATCCCCGATTATTTCGAAACCCAGGATTATATCCGTTATGTCCGTGAAAATTACGAGCTATACAAATCCATTTATACGCGTCAATGATCTTCTTGGTGATTTTTTCGTAACCAATATTTATCACAGAATAAGCACTCGCTAATTACTCAATTTCAATATTAAAAAAACAACCGCCTGAAAATTTCAGACGGTTGTCATTTCTATACAACAGAGAAACTACTACTTGACAAAGGCTTTCATAGCTTCTTTACGTTTGGCAGCTAACTCAGGTTTCAAAGCAGCCTGTGCGGCAGCCAGACGAGCAACTGGNNATAGCCATCTTCATCAACTTACCCACACCATCCTGATCCAAAGTCTGGAACGGATTCTTGGGCAGAATACCTTCTTCTACATAGCGAACCAGGAAACTGCGTTCGGCGTCATCACGACTGTACCCAAAGGTCATCTGGGTCAGGTCATTAGTACCAAAGGAGAAGAATTCAGCCACGGAAGC
>PMIV01000010.1 GCA_003158355.1 Anaerolineaceae bacterium | reverse complement strand
TTGGCGCTATATCAGGACGTCCGTAACCGCCAAAGGCGAAATAGATAACGGTAACGCCGATCAGGCTTAAGACAACAATCAAGAAACCGGGAACAGCCGCGCCGCGCATTGCGGTTTGAACAGCTTCGTTAAGGCTCTTCTGAGAAGCAGCCGCGCAGCGGACATTGGATTTAACAGCGATAATCATGCCGATGAATCCGGCCGCGCCGGAGCAGATAGCGCCTACCAAGAAGGCTACCCCCGTCCTCCACGCAAATCCGAAGGCGGTAATCCCTGCGGCGGGATCAAGCCCTGTCTGTCCTTTAAGGACACCAACCAAGACTGCGATGATGATAGCGACGAATATGGAAATCATTCCGATAGTGCTATATTGTCGCTTTAAGAAAGCCCAGGCACCCTCATAGATCATGTCGCCGACTTTCTTCATTTCCGGGGTTCCGGTGCTGCGTTTTAACGTAGTAACGATCAGCCAAATAGCGAAGATGATTGTCACCAAGACTGCAGCAGGTACCAACCAAAAAATACCAGGCATTTTCCCTCCTTTTATTCCTACTATGTTATTTTATTACCCTAAATAATCAAAAAAATACATCCAATGGCCTGATCCACCACCGGATGTAAATAGTACGTGAAGTATTTTAGCGCCCCTCATTGGCCAGAACTATCATACTACAAGGCATTCAATGGGTCAATAGGCGGCTGTGACCTCCGATAGGACTATAAGAATTTCACTTTTCTAAAATGAAGGTGTATTATAAAAAAAATCCCCTCACAGTCGTATTTACATTATTTAAATGCGTGTTTTGATTATTCGGCGATAAAAATAAGTCTAGTGACAAGGAGCTTGGAGACAAATGGAAAAAGGCAGAAAAGTTGTCAAGACGACAGCCTGGTCGCCAGGTTGCGGTTCGCATGGCGGCTGCGGTTTCAAGTTGGAAGTCCAGGATGGCAAACTGGTCAAAGTTGAGGGTGATGAGTGTCATCCCTGGAACCAGGGCCGGGTATGCCCTAAAGGGCTGGCATTAACCCAGTATATCGATCATCCCTACCGGGTACGCCATCCACTCAAGAGGGTCGGCGCCCGCGGTGAAAATAAATGGCAGGAAATTACCTGGGAAGAAGCCTTCGATACCTGCGAAAAAAAATTAAAGGAAATCCGTGATAAATACGGGGCCGAATCGGTCATCTTCGGTCAGGGCACCGGACGCGATATCGGCGGCCCCATTACCTATCTTTGCTATGCCTACGGCAGTCCCAACTGGGTACAGATCGGTCTGGCGGGTCATTCCTGCTATACACCCAGACAGGGTGCCATGTTTGTAACCAATGGCGATTATACTATGGCGGATTGCTCTCAGTTCTTAGAGAAGCGCTATGCCGATCCTCAATGGCAAAGACCCAATGTTATCATCAACTGGGCGCAGAACCCCATCAATGGCTGCTTCGATGGTTTCTTCGGTCACTGGATCGTCGATTGTATGAAGAAGGGTTCTAAACTCATCGTGATTGATCCGCGCGTAACCTGGTTGGCTTCCCGCGCCGAGATCCATTTGCAGAATAGACCCGGCACCGATGGCGCTATTGCCATGGGCATGTTGAATGTCATTATTAATGAAGGTTTATATGATAAGGAATTCGTAGACAAATGGTGCTACGGCTTCGATAAATTGAAAGAAAGAGTCCAGGCCTATCCGCCTGAAAAGATGGCCGCCATAGCCTGGATTAAAACGGAAGATCTGGTCCGGGCAGCCCGCTTATATGCTGAAGCTAAACCGTCAGCTATTCATTGGGGCGTGCCGATCGATGGCAATCCTCAGGGCACGACTGTGGCTCAGGCTATCGCTCATATCTGGAATATCACCGGTAACGTGGATATCCCGGGCGGCAACGTCATTGCCAAAGCCGCTTTCGGCGTTACTACCTATCCCTTCAGTTCTCAGGAACTAACCGATCTCTATGGTGAAGAGATGGTTAAAAAGCTCAACGAAAAAAGAATCGGCTGCGACCGTTATCCCATGGTCAAGGGCTTCCGCGGCTGGGGCCAACCGGATATCTTACTGGAACAACTGGAAACAGATAAGCCTTACAAGATCCACGGCGCCTGGATTCAGACTTCCAACCCTATCGGCGGACAAGCCGGCGATCCCCGCCGACACTATGAAGCCATGAAAAAGCTCGATTTTGTCGTGGTGGTAGATACTTTCCTCAATCCCACCAGCGTGGGACTGGCGGATATCTTCCTGCCGGCCGCCCCGTTTTCCCAGAAAGACAGCTTCCGCAACTGGTGGTGGCCGCTGACCAACATGGTCAAGGCCATGGATGCCGGCGATACCAAGTCAGATTGGGAGATCAACCTGGAGATGGCTAACCGCCTGACTACCAATCCCGTCCGCTTTAAAAAAGTCAAAGACTTGATCGATGACAGACTTAAGCCGGCCGGCATTACCTATGATGAACTGGCGAAACGGGGAAGCTGGCTTTGTCCTACAGAAGGTCCCAGCGTACCCTATCGCCGTTATGAGAGAGGTCTGCTCAGAAAAGATGGCAAACCCGGCTTCAATACTCCCAGTGGAAAGATCGAACTTTATGCTACCAACTTCGAGAATTGG
>PMIV01000259.1 GCA_003158355.1 Anaerolineaceae bacterium | reverse complement strand
GGACCAAGTGAGCGCCCGATCCAGTAATTGGCTGTGTCACCCAAAACGGCTGCCAGCACCATCAAAATATACAACACTTTGATATCCAGCACACCCTGGGCTGCGATCAATGCACCCGCAGCAAACAGGATAGAGTCACCGGGTAAGAAGGGGGTAACCACCAAACCAGTTTCGATAAAGATCACCACGAACAAAATGACGTACGTCCACAGGCCAGTATTGGTAACGATCTGACCCAAATAGCGGTCCATGTGCAGTACAAAATCAATTAAAAAAGTAATAACAGTCATTAACCATTCCTTTTTGCAGGATTATTGTCTAATCGGATGAATCTACAAGTTTATCAGAAAAAACGGGTAATTCCGGCGGAGTTGCTTTTTTCTGCAGCCAAATGTTCATTGTCAGTAAAGCTGCAAACATCAAAACGGCGATGCCAAACAAGACCCAGGGGCTGAAATTCATTAAGCCGGTCAAGAAATCTGATTTGACGGGGATTGCCAGGCTGCTGAGTCCCATCAATAAGGCGAACAGGTTCCAGCATCCATGCAGCAGCACGACGCCGGTATACACCAGCGTAATGCGGATATATTTTTTATCCTGCCAGGAACTGGCCAGTGCCCAACCGCTCATTCCCGCTGTAAACATGTGTAAGAGACCCGTACCGATCCTTGCCACCGCAGTGTACAACCAGGTGCTGCCGCTGCTGCCGCTGATCATGGAAAGGCTCTCGAACAAACCAAAAACTGCGCCGCAAATTAACCCGGCGGTAAACCCTTGAACAGGTGAAAGTGTCTTGCCGGCTAAAAACCAGACACCCAGGGGCTTGAATAATTCTTCGATCATGGGAACCAACAGGCTAAATATCAAAAGGATTCCCAAATATAACCAGGGTTTGCTGAGCAGGGGGGTAAGTTCATTAATTAATGAAGTTAAGCTCTGTTGGGTAACCCCGCCCTTGCTTAATAAACCGCTGAAGAAGGGAGCAAATTGGGCCTGTTTGGAAAGCCACAAAAAGAGGACGATACCGGCTATGACAACGACAATGAATTCAAGCAAAAGTATGATCTGGATGGTGGCAAAAATGGTTAAGTTAATGAGCCCCCAGGCACGCTGCTTGCCGCCAAATTTCAGCCTGAATAACCCCAGTGTCAGCAAGATGAAAATGGGGAGGGCAATCACCAGAATATTCAGCGGTGAGGTGAATCCACCGGGGATCTTCCATTTTGCTGCATTTTGGCCAATGTATAAAAAGCCTGTCCAAAGAACAAGGGCGGCTATTGCAAAAATGGCATGTTTTTTACCAATGACCAATTCTGCTGAATAAAACCCTTTGATGCGGCGGCTGGCATAGAGAATGGAAGGAACAGCCAGTAGGGCTGATACTCCCAAAATCCAGAAAAAAAACGGGATTTGTTGAGTATTGAGGGATAGATTGCTTTTGGCTGTTTTCGGCAGATTGATCACGATAAGGAGCGCAGCAATAGAGAGCAGGGAGAGGGAAAGCCCAATTACGCCAAGCACGATCTGCCAAACGCTTAAATGATCGAGTTTCTTTTGAGTGGGAAGCGGGGGAGGAAGGGTCATTTGACCTCGATAGAAATAGAGACGATCGGATCAGGAGTAAGCAAAATGGCATCCGAAGCCGGGTTACGCGGGCGCAGTGTAGTCAGTACGTTCATGCCAGAGGTGACTTGCCCAAAAATGGTGTATTTCCCATCCAGGCTGGGGACGGCTGCATAGGTGATAAAAAATTGAGAGCCATTGCTGTCCGTTCCGTTGTTGGCCATGCCCACCACGCCGGGTTTATCAAAATGCAGGTCAGGGGTGAGCTCGTCCGTGAACGAGTAGCCCGGGTTTCCCAATCCGGAGTTGGAAGGATCGCCGGCCTGGACCATGAATCCGGGGATGACCCGGTAAAAACCTGAATTCTTATACCAGCCTTGTTCAGCCAGATAGATAAAACTGTTTACCGCCCAGGGAGCCTTATCGGGGTAAAGTTCGATCACGACATCTCCCTTTTCGGTGTGGATCGTGGCGGTGTATTTTTTGGTCGGATCTACCGTCATGGGAGGGCAGGCGCTAAAAGCACTTTCAGAGAGTTTGAAATAATCAATTTTCTCAGAGAGAATGTCCAGGCTGTAAGGCGCACTGATGGGATACCCATTAATGAAGAGGAATGGGTCAGAATTGATCATGTTGGCTGCCATGAGCACTTTCGATTCATTGAGGCTGTCAGTCACTTTTTTGATAGTTGCGTCTGCTAGCAGGGTGGTTTTAAATTGGTCGGCATTCAAACCCAGTTCGGCTGCTTTTTCATTTGCCCAACTGGTAAAATCTTCGGTTGATTTTCCCGTCCATTCACTTTGATTGGTATAAAGAATTTTGATGTACTCCCAGAACTTTCCCTGTTCGCCGGCGGCTTCCGCAGCCTGCGCGGCGAGCTGATCTTTATCAAGTTTCTCGGTCAGTGGAAAATGGCGGAAAACCAGGTTCACATTATCCGGGTATTTACTCAAGAGCTGAGTCAAAATAGTGTAAAGCTGGGCGCTGGTGCTGTCTTGCAGGTCGCCGTATTCGATAATTGTGATCGCGGCTGAATCAGGTCCGGTTTTCCAATCCGATTTACTCACGGCAGGAAGGTAGGCTTCTGCGGTCGGGTCTACGGTTGGAATGGCTGAGATCACCTTGCATGTGGCCGGTCCGCTGGGTGTGATGGCAATTGTGGGTGCGGTTGTGATCGTGGGGGTTGGGGTCAAA
>PMIV01000223.1:1754-7286 GCA_003158355.1 Anaerolineaceae bacterium | reverse complement strand
TCACCGGTGAAAGTGACCTTGCGGTCGCTGGCAGCAGGTTGGGTTTCCCAACTGGTCCACTCCCCGCCATCTAACTGCCACTGGATCTCGAAATGATCGATGTTTTCAGACCCGCTGGTAACCGTCCAGGCCAGAGGGATGGCAGTGCTGTTCATCTGCTCAGGCAGCGTGGTAAATTTCACCACCGGCAATGTGATCGGTGTGGAGATGGTGAAATCTTCGGCAATGCTGGTATTCCCGGCCAGATTACGCGCTTCCACCTTCAGGGTATAGTCGCCGGCAGCCAATAACCCGACCGACCAGGAACCGCCCGTTTGCCATTCAAGCGATTGGGTATAGCCGTTGGGACCGGTCAGGTCCGCGCGGGTTTCCACACCGTCATCCACCGTCCAGGCCAGGGTGACGCCGTCTTCTGTGGTGGCTTCCTTGGGCAAAGTCAAGGTAGGCACTGTAGGCGGAACAATAAACTTGACCACCTTCACCGAACTGACGGTGAGATTTCGAACAATATTATCGCTCAGGTCGCTGTCGCCATTTTGGAACAATTCTTGAGTGCCGCCAAAATTCGGGTCGGTATACAAGAGCAAGGAGACACCGCTGCCCAACTGCACTGAACGTGTCTGATCGCTTTTCACGTATAAATTATCCATGTTGGCATAATCGCCGATATCCAGTGCCTGGCAGGTTCCCTGAAAATTGGTCTCAGAATAAAGGATTGCCTGGCCGGCAGTCACCGTGCAGGCCGGTGCCGGCGCAGCACAGGAATATTGTTTTTTCACCAGGGTGGCGGCAGTCGCCACATCAGAAGATTTGCCGGCACTATCTGTAGCAACCAGAGAAAGATAGAATTTTCCATCTGGGATATTCGCGTCGCAAAGGTTGATCTGCGTGGTGAATTTGGTATCGGTCAACTTTGGACCAATGGGCAGCCAATCTCCGCTGACTTTATACATTAATTGTCCGTTGGAGACCTGGATATCATCCTTCATCCAGCCAGTCACAGTAACCGTTGGGGAAGTCAGCACGCTGTTTGCTTCGGGCAGGGTGAGCCCGCCCGTGGGGACGGCATTGTCGCCGTTGGCAGAGGTGTAGCGGTCACCAGGCATACATTGCGAACCATATTCCGGGAAACTGGCAGCTTCCGTGCATGTACGCGGGCGTCCACCGTTGATGGTGACTTCGTCAAAAACGATATCCACCGAAGATCCCCAGACTGAATTTGGCGTGGTATGTACCATAAAATGTAAGTGATTGCCCGTGCTTGCGCCGGTGTCGTCTGCATTGGCCAGGAATTGCCCCTGGTACACTTTGGCGCCGGCTACCCGAAGGGCAGGGTCAATGCTGTTTTGCGCCAGGTGATAATAGACCATGTAAGTGGTCGGGGTAGTTGTATCATCTTCAATGACCAGATAATTGGTATTGGTCGTGTTGCCGTTGGGATATTCCCAGACCGCGTATTTAACGATGCCAGCTTTGGCCGCTGCAATGGGGAACATAGTGCCATCGGCAAAATCAAAGGCATACAGGCAGGTCGTGGGGCAAGATTTGTAAGTGAGCACATGCCCAATACTGCCAGAAAGGCGTTTTGTTAGTCCATTCGCCCAGGGCAGGCGGTAACCGGAATACACAACCCCACTTTTGGAAGATTGCTGCATGGCCGGCATGTATTGACTCTTGTTCTCTGCCGAAAGCAGGGAATCCGGCACAGCCTGAAGTTCAGCCGCGAATGTACTATCGGCCTGCAGGGTTACTTTCCATTGACCATCACTGGTTTTGTGCGCAATTGCCAAGCCGGGTTCACCAGATTGAACCAATCCGGTATTTTTGTCCACTAAAGCCGTCCATACCAGAGCCAGGTTACCGTCGCTGGAAAATTGGACTGAATCGATACTGATATTGTAAAGGAGGTAAGCCAGTACATCTTCGCGGCCGGAAGCAGCCGCATGGATCGCTTTATCCAATGCGATCCAGGTAGGATCAGAAAGGGTTTTCGGCTGGGGTAACTGAGGTGTAGTGTCTCCGACCGGCGTGTTGGGCGCGACTTTACAACCTGCCAGACCAAGTAGCACGATCATTACCAGCCCGGCCACGAATATTTTCCGATTTCTTAAGAAAGACATACCCTGTCACCTTTCGATCAGTACAGATAGTAAATCAGGTGCAAGGTTTGGGCCAAGTTTCGACCCGGGTAGATCCTGTTGAATGACTAAGGTTATTTCTGGGCTAAATCATCCATCCCAAGTGTGAAGTAGAAAGTTGCCCCCACATCGGGCTGACCTTCAGCCCAGATCCTGCCATGATGCCTTTCGATAATGCGGGCGGCGATATTTAGCCCCACTCCGCTGCCGTCAAATTCGGCGGCCGGGTGGAATCGTTGGAATGGCTTGAACATTTCCTCTACAATGGCCGGGTCAAAACCGGCTCCGTTATCTTTGACAAAAAAGATGCGTCCATGATCCGGACTGACCGTACAGCCAAATTCGATCTGCGTTTTTGCCTTTTTTGAACTGTATTTCCAGGCATTATCCAGCAGTTGAAAAAGCACGATTCGCAACAGATCAAGGTCTGCCCAGGCGAATACCTCCGGGATCAAGATAAATTCCACTTTGCGCTGCGAATCCTGTTTTGTAAGATCCTCGGCCACTTCACGAGCCACCGCTGCAAGGTCCACTTTTTCAAGCTGCAGATTTCGGTGCGTAATACCCGAGAGCATCAGCAAGTTATCAATGGTCTTGTTCATGGTCTGGCTGGCCTGATTCATTTTATCCAGATAGCCGCGGCCTTGCGCATCTAAAAAAGAGGCATAATCCTCTTGTAAGATCTGGTTGTAACCGCTTACTGCCCGCAATGAAGCACGTAAATCGTGAGAAACCGAATAACCAAAGGCCTCAAAATCATCTCGTTCCGAAGTTGTCTTTTTGAGCGTTTCTTCAATGATCTTTTGTTCGCTGATATCCATTACTGTAGCTAAATTTTCAATGCGGCCAGAAAAATCTATGTCTACCATCACGATATAGGCATAGATATTTTTGCCGTCATGAGTGACCATCTGCCAGGGCCCGGTCCTGCGCAATCCCTCTTTATGATTTTCAGTTGTCTTTATCAGCAGCGGGATTTCATCGGGGACACACAATTGGGTAGCCGTTAATGCCAGAAACTCAGACCGGGTATACCCGAATAGTTGTAAAGCCGCCTGGTTAACAGTAACGAATTCCAGCGAGTTGGGGTCATTAAGCCACATCGGTTGAGGGTTCTCCTCAAATAATGTAGAAAAACTGTCCTGAATCAAACTGAGCTGAGATTCAAGGGAGGCCTGGTGGCGGTCATCTGCTTCCAACAACACGTAAATTAATAAGGTGGATACCAGAACAAAAGCTGTCCCCTTGAGTATTGCTATCAAAGTGGCTGATTCGACATTTGCAGCAACGCTCATGACTATGCGGTCGCTTAAAAATATCCAAAGAATGGAAAACAACCCATAGATCAGAGGGACGCGAATTTTTCTTGGTAACTTTGGAATTCTCAATTCTCCTCCCAAAGAAATCGATTCCTTTATTAATTATAGAGGGATTAAATGAATTGTGTCATTGATCTATTAAAATATTTTTTGCATTTAAACGCAAAAGACCGGGTGAATGCCCGGTCTTCTGATCAATTTTTTGTTATTTATTGTACTTTTCCGGTGACAGTTAATTCCGGTAAAGTGTCCATGTCGGTTAATGGTTTCACAATGTTCTTGCCGCTGACCCAAAGCTGATGAGTCGTTTCATCCACACCGATATAAATTCCGCCAAAACCATTTTGGCCTGTGGCCAAGTGATACCAGCCCGGATATTGTGAACTCTTTCCATCGATTGTGAAACAGCCGGCAATTGGAATCGTCCCGACGCTATGCGCTGTATCACTGGGGAATTCACGAATGTCCAAGCCCACAATGTGATCAGGACTCAGGCAAACCACCAAACTGCTGGTTACTACAGTAGTTGCAGTAGCAGTTGCCTGGGGAGTTGCTGTTGCAGTAGCTGCAAGCGGGGTTGGCGTTACAGTGGCGGTAACAGCAGTTGCTGCTACAGTGCCGGCGGCAGCACCAGGTTGGGTTCCACCCGGTATCGTCTGACCATTCATTGCAGAAGTTCCACCCGGGAAAGCCCCCGGACGTGAAAAGGATTGTTTACTGAGCAACGTGGTCGTTGAAACGGCCAGTAAGGCTCCGATTACCAGTCCGAGAAGGAGTACCTTGCGGTGGTCACCCTTGAAGGAAAGTTTTTTCAGAACGGTGAGCACAACCACGGCCAGCAGTGCCGCCAGACCGACACCAAGCAAAATCCAGGCGTATGTTTTCTCTGCTTTTTCTCGCGCTAAAACTGCCGCACTGGTAAAGCGAGTTGTGCCGCTGGTGGTTCCACTGGTAGTTGTGGTGCCGGTGCCGGAATATGTCCTGCCCGTACCACTGAAAGTCCGACCTGTGCCACCGCCACCCGAGAAATTACCGCCAAATTGAGATCCACGTTGGGAACTCCCGCCGAGCAGGCTGGACATTGACGACACAGAGCTTGTGCTGGCACGAGCGGTAGAAGCGCTTGTTTTACTGCCGCTGGAAATGAAAAGTGCGATCGATGAAGCCAGCAAAGCACTAACCACCAGACCAATGACCAGGTACTTCCAGCGTTCTTCTTTAAAAAAGGCTTTTTTAAAGAAAGCAACTGCAAAAAGTGCAATCGTTCCAGCCAGGCTAAGCCCAAAAATAATATAGCCCACAAAGTTTTTACCGATGGTGGCGCCCACCAGGCTAATTGCAGCAACTATGATTGAAAATATAAAAAATTTCCAAAATCCCTTCATCTGTTCTTCCATTATTCCTCCATCCAATTACGCTATAACTTTAATCACCTATAACAGGTAGACTTCAAACTTATCTTCAAATAATAAATATAATCTCCAATTGTCAAGAAATTGTTTAGGTTTCTTGGATTTGTGTAGATAGAAAATATGCGAGCACACCTGTAAAGTGCTCTTTAGCACGCAGATTAAAACAATTATGCTCCGGAAAACTCTAAGCAGCAAGTGCCAAATTCGTTCATTCTACGGTTTTCACAAGAATGAAACATGTCGTCATTTTCCTAACTATCACTGTTTGTCTCTCCCTGGGTTGAGATGGCCACTCCTTGGGAAGAACGCCCAAGGCTCGATGATAGTTCTTTTGATGTTCGTCCAGCTTTCTTGTGAATGCCGTGCCATTCAGGCTGCGGAATCCCCGGCCAGCAGTGAATGAGCTTTTTCGACGTATTCCAGTGATTGGTGGCGGAAGTAAGTGTTATACAGTGTGGCATAATGGCCGCCCCCGGCCAGCAGACCGGCATGACTGCCTTCTTCGAGGATGGTGCCGTTCTCCATGACGATGATGCGGTCGGCCGATTTCACCGTGGAGAGGCGGTGAGCAATGAGGATGCTGGTAGTGCACTGCAAGATCAGATTCAAGGCCTGCTGAATCTGCCATTCGGTGAAGGGATCGATGCTGGCGGTGGCTTCGTC
>PMIV01000223.1:0-1689 GCA_003158355.1 Anaerolineaceae bacterium | reverse complement strand
ATAGCGGATATTTTCGGCCACCGTGCCCGAAAAGAGGAACGGCACCTGGTTGACAATCCCCAGTTGGCGGTGATAATCGTTCAAGTCAAAGGAGCGGATATCCAGGTTATCCACCAGGATGCGCCCGCCCTGGAACTCGTAAAACCGGGCGATCAGTTTGGCAATCGAGGTCTTGCCTGCGCCGGTATGCCCCACAATGGCCAGGTTTTCTCCGGCAGGCACCTTGAGGTTGAAATCCTGCAAAATGGGTTCGCTCTCTTTATAGTAGAAATCGACATGCTCGAAGGTGATCTCCCCTTTCAGCGTGGGAACCGGGTCATTGCCGGTCTGAATGACGCGGTTGGGGGTATCAATCNNGTCCAGGCTGAGCAAAAAGAGATACCAGGCGCCCACACTGACCAGGCCCTGTACAGCAGTGATGCCGCCCACGTAGACCATGACGGCGGTAGCCAGCCCCTGGAGCGCGTTCAAGGCCGGGAAAACGATGGAAAGCACCAGCCCGCGTCTGACGTTCACCTTGTAGGAGGTGGTATTGGCCTCATCAAAATCAGTGTAGATGCTGCCTTCCTGGCGGAAATTCTTGGCCACGGCAATGCCGCTGACGGTCTCTTTGATGGTCGAATTGACGTTGGCCATCGCGCGCATGCCCTGACGAGTGACCTTGCGTGCCAAAGTCCGGTACAAAACCGCAAACACCAGCACGATCGGAATCAGCCCCATAATGTACAGGGTCAGCTTCCATTCGATGTTAAAGATGACGATGGCCAGGATGAAGGCCTCGACAAATTGCGCGGCCACATCCGTGATCAACCCGATCAATTCGCCAAAATCGCGCGTGTCTGAGGTGATGCGCGACACCACCTTGCCGGACGAAAATTCATCAAAGAAGGAAAGGTCGTGCTCCACCGCAGCCTGGTAGGCATCCATAGCCAGTTTGGCCACCACGTCGGCAATGGCAGCAGTGATGAGGCGCCGCGAGGCCAGGTTGCTGAACCACATCACCAGGCCGATGACCAGCACGATCACGCCGATCATGACCAAAGCCGCCAGCGAGGGCACCCCGTGCAGCAGGTTCAACCCATTCGAGACGATAATCGGCAGCATGGAGCCGGCTCCGGCGATTGCCAGCGTAAACAGAGAAACCCCCAGCAGGCGGTGCCACTGCGATTTAAAATAATTTACAATCCGGCGGAACAACTCCCGGTCGGAATAAGTGCGATCATATTTTTCAGCGTCCAATCCGTCAAAAAAGCCCATGAGTTCTCTTATTTCTTTGCAAATACGTCTACTCGCTGAAGATGCGCCGGTAAGACTCGGAGGTCTTCATCAGCTCATCATGCGTGCCCGCGGCCACCAGTTTGCCTCCGCGCGAGACCAGGATCAGGTTTGCCCAGCGGATCTGCGAGAGCCGGTGGGTAATAATGAAGGTGGTGCGCCCCCTGGCTGCGGCATAGATGGCGCGCTGGATCTTATCTTCAGTAGCAGAGTCGATGGCCGAAGTGGAGTCATCCAGGATCAAGATGCGCGGATCGGTGAGGAAAGCTCTGGCCAGTGCCAGGCGCTGCCTTTGCCCGCCCGAAAGGGTGACCACGCGCTCGCCGATGACGGTCTGATAACCTTCGCTCAAGGTGGTGATGAATTCCTCCGCCTGGGCCGCCCGGGCAGCGCGCACAATCTCTTCCTGCGTGG
>PMIV01000289.1 GCA_003158355.1 Anaerolineaceae bacterium | reverse complement strand
GTCATTCTCGCTCCGATATGAATATCCATTCACATAAATTCAAAGAAATTGACTTACTTTTTTCTCTTAAATTATTCTTTATGATAGAATATTTGTACGAAAATCATCTGGAGGAACCATGCCTGAAATTCCTGAAATAGCTTCCCGTGCGGCGGAAATGAATGCCGCTTTAGCAGGCAAAAAGATACAATTCTGCGAAATCCTCCAGCCCAAATGTTTGAATCTGCCGGTAGATCAATTCCAGTCTGCAGTAACAGGGGCAGTGATTCAACGCGTCACCTACCACGGCAAATGGATCCAGGCAGAGACTTCACAGGGCTGGCTCTTGGTCAATATGGGGATGGGGGGAGAAATATTGCTGGTCGACCCGGTTCACCTGCCTGTGAAGCACCGCTTGATTATCAATTTCAGCGACGGTACTTGTTTGAGCATCAATTTCTGGTGGTTTGGTTATGTCCATTTTGTTACAGTTGACGAACTTCCACTGCACACCATGACAGCCAAACTAGGCCCTAATGTTCTGGATCTTTCGGAAAGTGAATTTAGTCAAATATTAAAAAGCCAAAAAGGGAAATTGAAAGTTTTTTTACTGGATCAGACCAAGGTCGCCGGAATAGGCAATGCCTATATTCACGACATCTTATTTTTAGCCGGTCTTCACCCCTTGCGCGCGCTCACCTCCCTCTCTGATATAGAAATCCATCAGTTGTACCAAGGCATCCAGAATGGCCTCTTGCCTGCCCTGAAAAAAGGCGGCGCTTTTTATGAAATGAACCTTTTTGGACAAAAGGGAAATTTTCAGATGGAAGATATTCTGGTTGGTTATCGCGAGGGTCTGCCCTGTCCAAAATGCAAGTCTTCGATTGTGAAAATTAAAACAGGTGGAACCAGCAGTTTCATTTGCCCGACCTGCCAGCCTGAGAAATAGATTCTTTTTTGTTTGATTTTATAACTTAATTCATTGCATAATAAAACTCACCAAACTTGGTGAGTTTTATTATTTAAGCAATAACCGATCCCTAACCCAAATTTTTAGATACAGTTTCTCGCATTTCACCAGTAGCGCTGAAAATAGTGCGTTCACAGATATTTGTAACCCTATCCGACACCCTTTCAAGATTGTGCGCAACCCATAAAAGCCAGTTGGCTCGCTTGATGGTTGTGGGATCTTGCATGATGAAAGCAGTCAACTCACGATAAACTTGAGCGTATAGAGAATCAACCACATCATCTTCTTCCGGGATAGCGCGGGCAACCTCTATGTCTTCATTGATGAATGCTGTCAATGCACGGTGCAGCATATCAGCCCCTTTTTGTGCCATGACTGGTATATCAATCAAAGGCTTCAGCAAGGGTTCGTCTTTCATACGCAGACTGATCGTGGCAATTCCCTTGGCATAATCTCCCATGCGTTCCAATTCACCAGAAATTTCCAATATGGAAGCCAACAAGCGTAAATCATGCGCCATAGGTTGTTGGGTTGCAATTGCGATCATCACTTTTTCTTCGATTGCATAACGATTGCGGTTAATCTCAAAATCAGTATCGATGATTTTTTGTGAAGATACCAAATCACGTTGTTTTAATGAATCGACAGCCCCAAGAATTTGCTTTTCAACCATACTTCCCAGGTATAAAAGGTCATCACGTAATTCTTGAATTTCAATTTCAAGAGTACGTCTAACAGACGGTTGTGTTTCTTGAATTTCATTTTCCATTTTTTCTCCAGACCTAACCAAACCGACCGGTTACGTAATCTTCAGTACGTTTATCCTGTGGGCGAGTAAAAATAATATTCGTTGTATTATACTCAATCATTCGGCCAGAACGGGTCTCATCTATCATCATCATCGCCGTGAAATCAGATACCCGGGCAGCTTGCTGCATATTGTGAGTAACGATAATTATTGTATATGATTTTGCCAGATCATGCATTAATTCTTCTATGCGCAAGGTAGAAATTGGGTCCAGAGCAGAAGCAGGTTCATCCATCAGAATCACTTCAGGTTGTACTGCAAGTGCTCTGGCAATACACAGCCGCTGCTGCTGACCGCCAGAAAGTGACATGCCTGATTGATGCAGTTTATCCTTCACTTCATCCCACAAGGCGGATTGTTTGAGGCTGCTTTCTACAATCCCGTCCAGATGGTTGCGTTGGCGAATTCCATATAAACGCGGTCCGTAGGCCACATTGTCATAAATACTTTTTGGGAATGGATTGGGACGTTGAAACACCATCCCGATGCGGCGGCGAATATCTACCACATCCACATTTTTCCCATAAATATCCTCTCCATCCAGCTCAATTTTGCCTTCAACGTGAGCGCTGGGGGTCAAATCATTCATGCGATTAAAGGACCGCAACAATGTAGATTTTCCACAGCCAGAAGGGCCAATAATGGCTGTGATCTTCCGGTCGTGAATTTCCATATTGATATCTGTTAATGCCCGGAATTTACCGTAATAGACGGAAAGTTGGCTGGTTCTTACTTTAATTTCCGCCATTTCATTAACCGTAAAATCTTTATTTTGTTTAACTTCAATATTCATGTTCATTTCCATAAATTAACCTCGCAGCTTGCGTTTTCGAATCTCAATCCAAACACGAGCTAAGATATTCGTTGCCAGCACTAGAATTAACAGAATCAGCGCCACTCCCCAGGCTTGCTGCACGCGTTCTGGGTATGGCATCCCGGCATATTTCCACAAAGTTAACGGCAATGAATCAATGGGCGAACCAAAAATCCGACCAAGAATTTGGAAAATACTCTGATGATTCGTTACACCACTGCTGATAATGCTTCCCAAATCAAAGCGCTCATTCCCTAAAGTCGTAAACAACAGCGGCGCTGTTTCGCCAGCCGCACGGGCAATGGCTAATAAAACACCAGTGATCACACCATCCATCGCTGCTGGCAATAAAACACTGATAGAAGTTTTCCACTCAGGCGCACCCAGAGCCAATGAAGCTTCACGCAAATTAGTAGGGACCAATTTAAGCATTTCTTCGGTCGTGCGAATGATCGTAGGCACCATCAAAATGGCCAGAGCAACTCCACCCGCCAGCGCAGAATAATGCCCCTGCGGCTTGACGATCAACGCGTAAGCAAACAAACCCACTACGATGGAAGGAACACCAGAAAGGACATCGGTACTGAATCTCAGACCGATACCCAAAACCGTATTGGGATTGCGCGCTGCATAAAAGGCAGCCAGCACCCCGGGAATAAAGGCCATTATTGTCGCCAAAAATGTAACGATTAGAGAACCTTCGATGGCATGTAAAACGCCTCCACCCGTCATACCCACCGGTTTCGGCAATTGAGTAAAGAAGGCAAGGTTGAGTGTGCTGCCGCCTTTATAAAAAACGTATCCAATAATCCAGAACAAAGGAATCAGGGCTAAAACGGTCAAGGCACCAGTCAAGGTTAACATAAACCCATTTGTGCCTTTGCGGCTGACCCGTCTGCGTTCGACTCCCTTTTTCAATAACTCGCTATAGCTCGTTGTCGTCATGCTCGGGCCTCTTGAGGAGTCTTACGAGTCACGCTCCAGACCAGCAAGCGTGCTAACATATTCAACAATAAGGTCATTACAAACAAACTGAATCCGATCTCGATCAAGGAGGAAGTATGCAATGCAGATACCGTTTCGGCAAATTCGTTGGCGATAATACTTGCCATTGTATAACCTGGTTTGAGTATAGAAATTGTCCCCTCGATACTATTGCCAATGACCATTGTGACAGCCATTGTTTCGCCTAAAGCACGGCCAAGACCAAGAATAACTGCGCCAAGAATGCCCGAGGCCCCATAAGGCAAGAGAATCTTCCAAATTGTTTCCCACTGAGTCGACCCTAATGCCAGGCTGGCTTCACGCTGAGAATTAGGGATTGCTAAAAGCACATCTCGGGTGACTGCTGAAATTGTAGGGATAATCATGATTGCCAAAATCAAGCTGGCAGCCAAGCGTGAAGCACCGCTTTCAGGAATGGGGCCGGCAAAGAAAGAGCCTAGCCCGGGAACGTTTCCGAAGATGTCGAAAAGATAAGTGCCAATTGGGGTCACAACCTGGGGTAAAAATACAAAAATACCCCACAGGCCATAAACTACACTGGGAATGGCCGCAAGC
>PMIV01000097.1 GCA_003158355.1 Anaerolineaceae bacterium | reverse complement strand
AGCAATGCGCCCGAAACTGGCTTTACGGGTGCGGTCAAGAGAGTCTTTCCATTTAGTGAAAATGTTTTCTGCCATCGGGTTGAAATTATATCATGTGAAAAAAACAGAATCTCAAATTTGCATAAAATTATTTGAGTAAATTTCCATTCTTTTTATCTCTCTGAATAAAAAAATTGGTTAGCTATTCCTGGGTTACTGGCTTTTCGTCCATTGAGGCTAATTGACCGCAGCCAGCCTGAATTTCAATACCTCGCCGCAGACGAATGGTGCAGGGAATGCCTTTACCATCTAATATTTCTTTAAAGGCTTCAGCACGTTCGCGGGTTGTCGCCCGGCCATCAAATTTGTTGGTGGGGTTGAGCGGAATGATATTCACATGGCAGAGTAGGCCTTTGACCAATGCCGCCAGTTCATAGGCATCGCTGTCACGGTCATTGACTCCATTAATTAACGCCCATTCGAATGTGATACGGCGCCCGGTCTGGTCAACATAATCACGGCAAGATTGTATCAACTGCGCGAGAGGGAAGCGCTTATTGATGGGCAATAATGAAGAGCGTAGTTCGTTATTCGCCGCGTGCAGGCTGACGGCCAGGTTAACCTGACGTTTTTCTGAGGCAAAGCGATTGATCATGGGAACGAGNNCCCATAACGACGATATTGGTCACAACTTTATTTTCGTCTTTCAGTAAACGGGCATAATAAAGCACCTGTTCAACAATTTCGCCTGCAGAAAGATCGCGTTTGAAACCCATTTGACCTGTGGCACAAAAGACACAATTCATGGCACAGCCAGCCTGAGTGGAGATGCACAGGGTTTGCCGTTCTTCATAATACATGAGCACAGCTTCGATGGCGCGATCATCAGGCAGAGTGAACAGAGTTTTGATGGTTTGCTTGTCTGATGAACCAAGGGTGCGCGTGGGAACCAGACTGGTGAATGAAAACGAATCCGCTAATTTCTGGCGTAACGTTTTACTCAGTGTAGAGATCTCCAATGGATCGGCGATCAAGTCAACGTAGATTGCCTGCCAGATCTGTTTTGCCCGAAAGGCGGGTTCGCCTAAGGCTTGCAAAGATTGTTGCAATTCAAAAAAAGAAAGATCATAAAACAGAGGAAGTGCTTTAGGTGAAGTCACTTAAATCAAGTCCCCTAATTCGGGCAAAATCAAATCTATTTTTGGCATCCATGCTTCACCCTGAGCCCGAGTGGCAATGCCCGAAAGAACGAGAGCGGTGTGCAGACCAGCTTTTTGCCCGCCGATGATATCTGTTTCGATGCGGTCGCCGACTGCCAGCGTCTCCACAGGTAAAGTATGCAACTTTTCGAGCGCAAATTCATATAGAATGGAAGACGGTTTACCTGCTATGATTGGTTCGACATCTGTGGCGGTTTGGATTGCTGCCAGAAAAGCGCCGGCTCCAGGGATCAAGCCTTCGGGAGTCGGGAAGGTTCGGTCCGGGTTGGTACCGTAAAAAGGTACACCGCTACGGATCAGAAGGGTAGCCTGTTTGAGTTTTTCAAAATTAATTTGGCGATCCACTCCGGCGATCACGGCCAGGGGATTTTGCTCTGTAATGTAAAAACCCGCATTTTGCAGGGCAGAGATCAAACCGATCTCTCCGACCACAAATACCGGACCGCCGTCCGGGAAACGTTTCTTCAATAAATATGCGACACCCATTGCAGAGGTTATGATTTGCTCTTTATCCAGGTGGACACCCATGCCCGCTAATTTTTCAACGTACATTTCCTGGCTTTTAGTGGAGTTGTTGGTGGCCAGCAAAACCTTCAATCCGGCTTTTTCAAAGCGGACAAAAGTGGCCGGAAGGTCGCCAATGGCTTCATTTTCCCGCCATAAGACGCCGTCCATATCTAATACCAGGGCTTTGATGTTTTTGAGAGTACGAATATCCATGATTGATCGCTCCAAAAAACAAACCGGATAGCGAGGCCACCCGGTTTGTTTTCTTTGAAATGGTTTTAACCTTTGGGTGGAATCAAAACTTGATCCACCAGACCATACTCGACTGCCTGTTGGGCATCCAGGTATTTATTTCGATCTGTGTCATGTTCAAGTACATCCAGTGGCTGACCGGTTGCCTCAGAGAGGATACTCATCAGACTGGCTTTGAGACGCAGGATTTCTTTGGCTTGAATTTCAATATCCGAAGCCTGGCCTTCTGCGCCACCGAGCGGCTGGTGCATGTGAATGGTAGCATGCGGAAGAGCGTAGCGTTTGCCTTTTGTACCGGCTGCCAGTAAAACGGTTCCGAATGATGCAGTGACCCCAACGGCCACGGTGCTAATTTTATTCGGTATCATTTTCATGGTGTCGTAAATTGCCAACCCAGAGTAGATCTGCCCACCGGGAGAATTGATGTACATCTGAATGTCGGCTTCCGGATCTTCACGGCTTAACACCAGTAATTGTGCTACTACTGCATTGGCTACCTGATCATCAATGGCGGTGCCGAGGAAAATGATGCGTTCCCGAAAGAGCAGGGAATAGATATCATAAGCTCGTTCACTGCGTCCTGAAGACTCGATGACCATAGGAATAACTGATTTAAAATCTGAACTGTTCACGTTACCTCCTGTTTCCATCCAATATACACCATGAATATCTATTTTTTATCAGATTTCTTGGCTTTGGATGGTTTTGGAGCTTCTTCTTTAGAAGATTCTAATTTTTCTACCGAGATCTCTTCAACAGCTTCTGTTTTAACTGCCTTTTTGGCTTTGGCTGGTTTCTCAGCGGCAGATTCAGTTTCAGCAGTCTCTTTTTTGGCTGCTTTTTTGGCTTTGACTGGTTTTTCAGCATCCCCTTCAGCAACCGGTTCTTCTTTTTTCTCAGCCGCTTTTTCAGCAGCTTTACCAGTGGCAATGTCCTTCAAGCATTCGAGGACTTTGCGGTTGAGCAGGCGAGAGGCAGCTTCCATTGCCAGAGCATTGGCGAAGCGTTCAGATTTCAATTCTTTTTGCAGTTTCTTTGGATCAGTGCCATACTGCATTTCACTGATCATTTGAGTGAATTCATTTTGCAGTTCTTCGTTGCCGACCTCGATCTTCTCAACTTTGGCTAATTCATCCAAAACAATAGAGCGTTCAAGTCGTTTTTTGGCGGCAGGTTTTACATCTTCTTCCATCCAAACTGTTTTTTCTTTTTTAATGGTCTTGAGATAGGTATCCAGTTCCATGCGCTGCTGAGCCAGGTCTTGCTGGATGGATTCAACCACATGTTCCATCTCATGTTCGAGGGTCTGTGGGGCGAATTTGACTTTGGCATCTTTGACCAATTCTTCGATCAGATCGTCAAAGTAGGTCTTTTCATATTCGTTTTTAGCCTGGGCTTCTAGCTGGACACGGACCATTTCGTTAAGTTTGGCTACGTTCTCAAAATCACCCACGCTCTGGGCAAATTCATCATTCAGTTCGGGAAGGTGCAGGGTCTTGATACTTTCAATAACAGCGGTAAATTCAACTTCCTTACCGCGCAGACGGTCATATTTGGAATCATCAGGATAGCTATATTTGAATGTCTTGGTTTCATTTTCAGATAATCCCTTAAGATTATCTCCGAAACCAGCATAGGGGAAATCATTCTCTTCAGGATCGTTTTCACCAATAATGATTTGCAAAGGAGATTCTTTGAGAACTTCCGCTTTTTCGTCGCCGACGGGTTGGGTCAGAACAGCATCCAATTTCAAGGCAACTAAGTCGCCTTCAGCGGCAGGTTTTACAGAAGGTTCGGCAGTGGCGTAATTTTTGCGCATGCGTTCAATAAATTCGTCAACCTGTTTATCGGTAACCTCATTAACAGCGTATTCTTTGCGCAGGGATAGATAATCGCCAAGCTCCACGGTGGGTTCGAGAGGAACGATGAAGGTGGCTTTGATGGGTTCGGTATCAGAGATCTCCTCCAGAGCACCGGAAGCAGCCGGGTTGATCTTGGCTTCATCCAATATTTTTGGATATGCATCATCCACCAGCAGGCCTTTAGCTTCATCGGTAATAGCTTCTTCGCCGTACAGGCGCAAGACCACATCATAGGGGGCTTTACCGGGGCGAAAGCCCGGAATTTTTGCTCGGGTAGCAATTTTGCGGGCAGCCTGATGTTTATATTTTTCCAGAACATCGGCTTCAAATTCAGCCACAACCTTCATCTGGTGATCATCACGGAGTTCAGTTTCAATTTTCAAGGTAATTTTCCTTATTTAATAAAAGTCTAATAAATTGTGTGGGGAAAGAGGGACTTGAACCCTCACGCCTTGCGGCACATGATCCTAAGTCATGCCTGTCTGCCAATTCCAGCATTTCCCCAAGCGCGCAGGAATTATAAGCGTAAGAGGGAGTGAAGTCAATAATCAGTCAGCAAACTAAAGGTTTTATGCAGAATCGGGTCTTTTTTATTGTTTGGATAAAAGTTGGAACGAAAAAATTATTTTTCCAGAGATATTTATTCATTTATAAAATAAAAGAAAAAGAATACTCAAATATGGAAGAAAATATTATTAAAGGAATGGATTAATTGACAAAGCCAAATTATTTGATAAAAGAGGTGTGTTATTACATTTTATTAGCGAAGCTGAATACCGCGAAGCTTGCTACGTCGGTTCCATGCTTTGAGGTGGCTGACGTACTTGCTTTTGCGTAATACTCCGTCAGCTTGCTGCGGAATTAGCAAAAGCAAAGCCTCCGGTTTATTTTCGTTAAGATCGTCAATTTTCAAGTTACTTCCTTCAGAAATATGATGAATTGAACTAAAGGAAGACGTATACTATTCAAATGGGCAACATTTTAGGGAAAATCTGGAATTTTATAAAATTATCGAGAGTCCAATTTCTCTTGGGTGGATTTTTACTTTATGCTTTGGGAGCAGCCGCTGCAACACGAATGGTCAACGTCAATTGGGCTGCTTATTGGCTTGGGCAAGCGGCAATAACCTCCATTCAACTGATGGCGCAATATTTGAACGAATATTATGACAGAGAGGTTGATTCCTTAGCGGAAAACAAGCGCACCTGGTTTTCGGGTGGGTCAGGAATACTTTCTGAGGGGAGTATTTCACCTAAGACAATTCTGTATGCATCCCGAATTTGTTTGACAATTGCAATTCTGGCCAGCGCGATGGCTTTTTATTTATTTTCCTGGATGATGCCGATTATTATAATTAGCCTGTTTGGCTCCTGGTTCTATTCGTCCCCACCAATTTCTCTAATGTCGTCCGGTTGGGGAGAACTCACGACCTCCATCATTGTGGCTTTATTGGTACCTTTGGCGGGATGTATCATGCAAGGGGGATATCCAACTACTGAATTACTGCTGGTTTGTATCCCATTGATTTTGGTTCACGTTGCGATGTTAATTTCTTTTGAATTTCCGGATTGCGAGGTGGATCAATTGGTTGGCAAAAAGACGCTGACTGTTCGGCTTGGATTTAAGAAAACAATATGGGTAGCGGATCTTTTAATTGCATCCAGTATTGCATTTGTAGCCGTACTTTTTATTTTTTCAAAATACGTTGCGGGATGGATGGGATGGGTTTTTCCATTGGCAATCTGGCAAATGGTGATGATGCACAAAGTAATCAATTCACCGACACGCAAACATTACAGCTTGTTGACAGCAGGGGGAGTAGGACTTTTTAGTATTATGGCAATACTGGCATTTTTTGGATTCATTTTATAGAATAACGATTTATCCACCAGGCATGGGGTACATAAAATTAACCGAATCATTGTCTTTCAATTGCGTCTCCCAAGAGGTTTTTTTGTCATTCACAATACAAAATAATGAAAATCGAAATGAATCGGGAATGTGCAGCAGATGGTAAAGGTCATCGAGCGTGGACTTATCTGGTAATGTGACAGTCCCTTGCGAATTCAATTGTTCTTGGGTTAAAAAACCTGGCGCATATACTTTAACTTTCATTGAATTAAAGCCTCTTGAGTTAATTATACCCAGCATTTTCGTTTATAATATTTCCACCAGCCGCGGCTGGTTATTTTTCTATCAGGAGGCTGAAATTGAGCCGGGTATACAATCCAGACAGTGCCGGGAAAGAACGAAATACACTAACACGGGGTATTGTAGTTGCATTACGAAATTTGATGAAACAACAGGGGACAGACGATCTCACCCGAGATTTGGCAGCTTACGTAGCCCTCTCTCTGGCAGAGATCAATGATACCATTGAAGCCTCGGTATCTGCATGGGAGAAACGCGGTTACTGGGTAAAGGCGGATAAGTTTCGCCTGGATTGGGAATGGACTGGAACGACCAGCGTTGCTTTGACATCAGCGTTGCTGAAGGATGATTGGGCAACCGTAGCATTGACTTCAGCGAAAATAGCGCAGAAACTGGGTTCGATCACTGTGCCTGAACACAACCGATTGGGCACTCCGTGGATCGGATGTTGGAAAAAACTCAAAGAAACAAACAAATAAACAAACTTTACGTTAGTTCTGACCCTGAAATTAAAATCATTTCTTTTCAGGGCCTTTATTTTTTAATCCCTTGACATTAACGTTACGTAATAGTTTATACTGGCGGCATGTACACAGTCAAAGCGATGGCAAAATTGGCAGGGGTGACCCCGCGCACGCTGCATTACTATGACGAGATCGGCCTCCTTAAGCCATCCCTGATTGGCGATAACGGCTATCGTTACTATGGGGACGAGGCTGTTCTGCGCTTGCAACAAATTCTGCTCTTTCGCAGGATGGATGTACCGCTGGAGACGATACAGACGCTGATGGCGCGACCGGATTTTGACACACAGACAGCGCTGGCGGAACACCGCAAAATACTGCTGCAGCGGATTGGTCAACTCAATGTGCTAGTGCAAACCATGGACGAGACAATGGCGTTTTTAAAAGGAGAAAGAACAATGAGCGACAGCCAATTATTTAACGGCCTTTCTGAAGAACTACAGGTCGACTATGAAAAAGAAGCCATGCAAAAGTACGACCCTGAAATAGTAAGAGCCAGTAACCGGAAGTGGAAAATGCTTTCTGAGGAAAAGAAACAGCAGATCGCTGATGAAGGCAATCAGGTCTACGTAGATCTGGCAGCAGCCATGCCAGCAGGAGCAGGTTCTGCGCAGGCACAGGCGGGAGTGGAACACTGGCGGCAACACTTAACTTATTTCTGGAACCCTGAACTGGAGCAATTATTGGGGTTGGCGGATATGTACAATGACGATCCGCGTTTTAAGGCGAATATCGAAAAAGTTGCGCCAGGCCTGGCCGAATTCATGCGCGAGGCAATCAAGAAATATATGAATAAATTAAAATAGATAAATTGGGAATAGAGCAAAAATTACAGGGGCGACCGGCCGGTAGCCCCTGTAATATGTTAAAAACGGATTATTTTTTCTTTAAAATGATGCGGGCGTCGACTACCTTGAGGCCTTTACCATCTTCGTAAACGAGGACAGGGTTGGCATCAGTCTCAGAAACCTCATCCTGCAGGTCAAGGATCATGGTTGAGTATTTGACGATGGTATCGGCAAGCGCCTTACGGTCGCGAGGTGCTTCGCCGCGAACACCGGTCAGAATAGGTGCGGCTTTAATTTCGCCAAGCATTTCGAAGGCCTGATCTTCGGCAATAGGAGCAACGCGGAAGGTAACATCTTTGAGCACTTCTACGAAAATACCGCCCAGACCGAACATCATGGTTGGACCAAAGGTGGGATCATTGACGGAACCCATGATCACTTCGGTGCCCATAGGGGCCATTTCCTGAATAGCGATACCATGAACGTTGGCATCGGCTTTATATGCTTTTGCGTTCGTCAGGATGGTCTTAAAGGCAGCACGTACACCTTCGTCGTCTTTGATGTTGACCTTGACGCCGCCAGCATCGGATTTATGTAGAATGTCGGGGGAAACGATTTTCATTACGATGGGGAAGCCGACCTTTTTGGCAAGTGCAACCGCTTCTTCTTCAGTTTTGGCCAACTGTGTATTGGTGACCGGTAGACCATAGGCCTTGAAGACTTGCTTGGCTTCGATCTCGGTCAGAGAATTGCGTCCATCGGCACGAGCCTTGGCAACGATCTCGAGAGAGGCTTTGCGGGCAGCGGGCTCAGATTTGAAAGTAAAGGAAGCTTGCTTGGCATGCAGCTTGGCATAATCGCGCAAGCCGGCCATTACCTGTACGGCAAGGTCTGGAGCGCCAAAAGAGGGGATGCCATTTTCAACCAACCAGCCCATGGCTGCATCGCAGCGTTCGCCACCGACAAAGGACACGGTAACAGGTTTATCTTTGATATTGGCATCAACGACAGCTTTCTTAATGCTCTGGGCAATTTCCATCGGGTTAGTGACAGCAGTTTCACAATACAAAACCACCAAACCGTCGACCCATTTGTGGCTGTAGGCATATTTGACACAGTCGTAATACCATTCGTTGCCACCCATGCCAGTGATATCCACGGGGTTCTTGGCGGAGCCGAATTCGGGCATGTGTTTCTTGAGTTCGGTCTGAACATCCTCAGGGGCAAACTTCAACGGGATGCCATAGTGTTCTGCAGCATCTGTAGCCAAAACGCCTACACCACCGCCGTTGGTGATGATGAGCAAATTATCACCTTTCATCGGTGCTTGTTCAGCAAAGGTTTGGGTTTTATTGAAGAGGTCGTTTAAGTCCGCAGCCTGGATGACACCAGCCTGACGGAAAGCAGCACCATAAACTTTGGCTGCGCCGGCTAACGAACCGGTGTGAGATGCCGCAGCCGCGGCTCCATGAGCAGAAACGCCGGATTTTAAAGCAATGATCGGTTTCTTGGTTTTCTGGGCGACTTCGATGAAGCGGCGTCCGTTTTTGAAACCTTCAATATAAAGAGAGATACAGGAGGTATTCTCGTCTTCATCCAACCATTCAATGAGGTCAGCGAAATCGACATCGCTCATGTTGCCGATGGAGATCAATTTATCAAAGCCCACTTTGCGTGTGTAAGTAGCCGCATCCAATGCGATCAGCAGAGCACCGCTCTGAGAGATCAAGGCAGCCTTGCCGGCTAAAGGCAGGCAGGGAGCAAAGGAACCATTGAATTTATCGGAGTTGGAGAGAGTACCCACGATGTTCGGGCCAAGAATACGCATGCCATATTTCTTGCCGGTCTCGACAATTTGCTCTTCGAGATCTTTATGACCGGCTTCGCTGAATCCGGAAGTGATGACGATCAAGCCTTTGACGCCTTTTTTTCCACATTCCTCAGCCATGGCAGGTACTAATTTGGCCGGTACAGTCACGATGGCAGCATCAATTGATTCTGGTACGTCTGTCACTGTAGGGTAAGCTTTGAGGCCTAAAATTTCTGGAGAGGTAGGGTTGATCGGGAAGATTTTGCCCTCGTACCCATCTTTAATGAGGTTATCGACAACAGAGAA
>PMIV01000166.1:16326-26068 GCA_003158355.1 Anaerolineaceae bacterium | reverse complement strand
CCATGATGCTCCCGGTACATTTGAATGCCTTTCGTATCCACCGCCTGCAGCATCTGATGAACCGAAATTGCATTTTCGCTCGGAGGAACCAGATCGGGCACGAGTTCATCCAGTGGGACAAGTACGAACGCGCGTTCAGCCAGGCGCGGGTGCGGGATGGTAAGGTTCGGACTGTTCACCTCATGACAACCGTAGATCAGAATATCAATATCGATCAAACGCGGCCCATTCACCTCCGAGGGCACGCGGCCCATTTCCACTTCGATGCCTTTGACAGTAGTCAAAAGTTCTTGTGGAGAGAGTGAGGTCGTCACTTCAAGCACCTGATTCAAGAATAAGGGCTGATCGGTCACTCCCCAGGGAGGGGTCTCGTAAATATGCGAAACACGAGTCACCGTCACAAACTTTTTCAGGTGGCCGCATGCCCGCACCAAATTCGTGCTGCGCTTCTCTAAATTTGTTCCCAGAGCCAGGTAAACCGTCTCAATATTTTTCATACACACTCGATCCATGTTGCAAATAGTTGCTGAGCCGCAGCCAGTTCAACTGCCAAACCGTTCGCTAGTTTTTTCTGCACGAGTACCTGCACAAGTTCATGACAGGCATTCAAAGCTCCAGCAACCGGGTTCTGCGGTTTGACCCAGCCGGCGGATGCAAAGGCTGTTTCCGCTTTTACCGGTCGTTTCCCGGCCGCCTGCACCAACAGCAGTTCTTTGACCTGTGAAACCTTCTTTTGCTTTTTGAGCAAGGCAGTTTCTAGGATCGGTAAAATCGCAGCATCAGCAGAGGGGATGCGCAGGCTGAGTTGCTCTTCCACATAAGCCAACGGCATGAGATTGTACATCCCGACCGCCGGAGGAGAAGCCAGCAAGACCGCGGTGGTTTGCCTGGCCTGGCTGGAAAGCAGCAAGATCAAATTACGGTCATCGACGGCAATTTCGCGGCAGGCCGCCTGGAATATCAATTGTTCGTTGGTCTGATTCCTGGTCCAATAGAATTCGGGGACGGTGGCTTCCAGGCCAACCAGGCCCAGATCGTTCTCAGTTCCCGTTTCCACCAGACGGATCACTTCATCGATCCAACGCGGCTGCACTCCCTGGGTTTTCAACCAGGCGTTGATCGTGGTCGACTCTGGGAGAACAGTACTCGCCAGCCAAAAAGGAACCGTCATCTCAACCATTGCGCACCGCGTTGACCAGGTCAGACAGCAGCCCGTAGGCAGTGGTCATCGGGCTGGGATCAGATTCAACGATGCCCAGCCCCGGTAAGACATCCGTTTCAAATTGTACGTAAGAACTGCTGCCATTGATGCTGTAAAAAGGCGAAGAAGCCTTCACCCGTTCTGGCCCCACTTTGGCCACCAGCTTTGCACCCTCATGCCGGGCGCTGCAGATCAGCTTCCAGCGTTCGCCCGCTTTCACGGCTTCCTGTGCCATTTCAGGGCTGATGCCGCGGATGCCGGTGCGCTCTATTTGTTCAATTTTAAGAGGAATTCCCATGATCACCGTCGCTATTATCGCTACTTTAATGGCTGCGTCCCAGCCATCTACATCCTTGTTTGGATCCGTTTCAGCCAGACCGAGTGTCTGGGTAAATTTCACTGCTTCGTCAAAAGTCTTGCCCTGCTCCATCAACTCCAGGATTAAGTTACTGGTAGAGTTTAGAATTCCGCGAAAACCGTTGACCTCTATCGCAGGCAGCAGCCCTCTAAAAAGAGAGAAAATAGGCGCTCCATCCATCACCGAGGATTCAAAGAGGAAGCGGCGCTTTTTACTTGCGGCCAGATCTGTCAATTCGCGGTACGCATTTACCACAGGCCCCTTGTTGGCTGTGATGGCGTGCATGCCGCATTCGAGCGCAGCGCGCAAATAATCGACGGCCGGCTGCCCGCTGAGCACATCCACCGGGGAATTTTCAAAGAGCACATCGGCCTGGCTGGCACGAATCAGTTCGATAATGGAATCAGATTTGGCACTGCGGTTCAGTTCGTTCAAAGAGCTACCCGCAGTCACCAGGGCAATTGCTTCTTCGCTGTTCAAACCAGCAGGGTTCATTGCCATACCGTGGTGGCCGGTTGCAATCGCCACCACGCGGGTCGAAAAGCCGTATTGAGTCTTTAAGATCTCCTGTTTCGCTGCCAGCAGATGAGACAGGGATTGTGCCACATTGCCAAAACCGATGAAAATGATCTTTTTCTCTTCCATACCCTCAAATCTCCAAACCGGTACCCCGTCCAATTTACCCCTAGGGAATCCTTACACCTGTGTTCGGAACGACATGCTCAATTCGAAATCATTTATTCACGTTGGACGGAGCACAGGACTGTATGGATTGATTCTATCATCCCCCACAAAATAAATGATTAAACCAGCTTTCCTTCCATCCAGATGGCTTTCTTCGCCTGTGCAGTTTCACCCGCCAGCAGCGGCAGCAAACGCTGCATGGCTTGCGGCTCTGCCGTAGTGAAGAAATCCACTTCAGCCCTGAATGACCCTTGGCCCAGCCAGCCGTGTTCTTTGAGCAGCCGCGCCGTTTGCCGCGCCACCGCAGGCGCCGGGTCGATGACGCGCACATCAGGGCCAACGATCTCTTTGATCAGAGGGATCACGAACGGATAGTGGGTGCATCCCAAGACGACAGTATCGATCCCCTGAGCCAGCATGGGATCCAGTTCGTGTTTCAAGATCGCGCGGGTTTTTTCACCGTCCAGGTTGCCTGCTTCGATCTCGGTCACCAATCCCGGGCAGGGGCTTTGCAGCAGGGTGACCCCCTTGCCAAAGCGTTCGACCACCGAAGCATACAACTCACCCTGAAAGGTGGCATACGTCGCTAACACTCCCACCACACCGCTGTGCGTCTGTTCAGCGGCAGGCTTGACGGCGGGTTCCATGCCCACAAAAGGGATTTCGGGGAATTGCCTGCGCAAGGAATGCAGCGCCGCCGCGGAAGCTGTATTACAGGCCACCACGATCAGCTTTGCCCCATGAAGGATGAGAAAATTGGTCACATCAGTGGAAAAACGGCGCACCTCTTCCAGAGGACGCACCCCGTAGGGCACGTGGAATTGGTCGCCGATGTAAATTATCGGCTGTGCGGGAATTTGTCGGCGCAGTTCACGCAGCACAGAAAGCCCGCCTAAACCCGAATCAAACACACCTATTTTTACCGGTGAATCCGTCATAGTTCCTCCATCAGGTCAGTTCCCCGCAGCCGCCCGGATCAAAGCTTCAAAGAGTGCCCGCTGTTCTTTTTGCCGGGTCAAACATTCCGGATGCCACTGCACGCCTACAAAGAAACTCTTCCCGGCCAATTCCAACCCTTCCACCAGACCGTCTTCAGCGATGGCTGAAACCTGTAGCCCGGAGGCCACCCGATCCACCGCCTGATGGTGAAAACTGTTCACACCAAGACCCAGCACTTGCAGTTTGCCAGATAAAATGCTTCCTTCTACAATTGTAACCCGATGCGCAATATGATCGCGTCCCCGTTCATTGGAAGAGTTGTGCGAGACGGTCGTGACGAATTGTTCGGGGATATCCGTATACAGGGTACCGCCCAGGGCCACATTAATCACCTGCATCCCCCGGCAAATCCCCAGCAGGGGCCAGTCAGAATCAAGACTCATCTTCACCAATTGAATTTCCAATTCGTCTCTGGGAGCCCACACATCGCCGATTTTTTCTGATTTTTTACCGTGAAAACGTTCGGGGTCGAGATCTCCCCCACCGGAAAGGAGCAGGCCGTCCAGACGGCCGCGCAGTTCTGCGACATCCTCTTTGGTTAATGAATTGGGAAGCAAGACCGGCAGGCCGCCAGCGGCTTGAACGGCTTCGATATAGGTATGCGCCAGTTTATCATTTGGCAAGTTTTGTTTGGGAAAATGGGAGTTGGTGGTGATTCCAATGATTGGTTTGATCATAGATCTATATCCCGGTTAATTAATACAATAAAGGGCGCGGCCAAAATATGGCTGCACCCAGATATGAGCAATGACAGAAAGGTTAGTTAAATTTCTGTTTGAGGCGAGCACTCTTGCCAGAGCGTTCTCGCAGAAAGTACAGGCGTGCGCGGCGAACCTGGCCGCTGCGTTCCACTACGACCTTATCGATGCGCGGGCTGCGCAGCATGAAGGTGCGCTCCACACCGATGCCATTGCTGGCAATACGGCGGACAGTGAAGCTGGAATTATTGCCCTTATTGTGAATGTACAGGACAACGCCTTTAAATTCCTGAATACGTTCTCGGGTGCCTTCCTTGATTTTCACATGGACAGACACAGAATCTCCAGGATGCAATACTGGAATATTGGGGTTTTCGGGGGCATCAAATGCTTTCAGTAAATCGCTCATTTTATACACCTTGCCTAAAATTTCTTGCCGTTTGAGCGGCGCGAAGCGTTATTATATCATGCGTTTTATCAGAGAACAAGACTATGTTGGATTTCTTGCTGATCTCTGCTGCCTGATATTGAAGAGTTAAGATTATAACAGGTTATCCCTGTTTCTCGAGTTCAAGTTGCCGTTTGCATCGCCTGTTACCAAGTATTGGCGTAAAAAGAGCAGGATGTGAATTCCTACTCTTTCATTCTTAAGGAATGTATCTGGCGCCTTCCTGCAGCGCGTCGAAATTCTTCGACAACAATTTCTGATGCCTCTCCGGCAGATGGCCTTTTAAGGCTTTTTTGATCGACTCCTGAGGCAGTACGGGCAAATTTGCCAGCAAAGCACCCAGCAGGATCATATTCGCCATACGCTGATCGCCTAACTTTTCCGCTTCTTCGTTGGCTGCGATCTCGATCACCTTGATATCTTTGCGGACGGCCTTGCGGTCGGTCATGGAGGTATTGATGATCAATACCCCTCCTGGCTTCACTAACGCTTCATATTTATCCAGCGATGGTCGATTCATAGCGATGACTGCGCTGGGGTGATGCACAAACGGAGAACCGATCTCCTCATCTGAGATAACCACGGTACAGTTGGCGGTGCCGCCGCGCATTTCGGGCCCGTACGATGGGATCCAGGTGATCTCTTTGCCTTCATCCATGCCCGCGTATGCCAGCAGTTGACCGCAGAAAAGAACTCCCTGCCCACCAAAACCGGCAATGATAATCTCNNGTCTGCATATTTATCTCCGCCTTAGAATTTGATCTCGGCAATTGCCGGGTGGACTTTATAATCGCCAAGAGGATAGTAGGGAATCATCTTCTCTTGAAGCCACTGGATAGATGAAACCGGGGTCATGCCCCAGTTGGTCGGGCAGATGGAAAGCAGTTCGATCATGGAAAATCCTAGGCCGCGCTGCTGAACTTCAAACGCGGTACGGATGGCTTTTTTTGCCATGCGAATATTCTTGGGGTCGTCCAAAGAGCGCCGCACCACATAACTGGCGCCGTCTAATTTCGCGAGCATCTCTGCCACGCGGATGGGATATCCCTGAGATTCAACATCCCGCCCATTGGGTGATGAAGAGGTTTTTTGCCCGGGCAGCGTGGTCGGAGCCATTTGTCCGCCGGTCATACCGTAATTCGTGTTATTCAAAAAGAAAACGGTAATGTTCTCACCGCGAGCCGCTGCATGGACAATCTCACCCATGCCAATGGAGGCCATATCGCCGTCGCCCTGGTAGGTAAACACCGTCCGATCCGGCAGCACCCGCTTGATCCCGGTTGCCATAGCCGGCGCGCGTCCGTGCGGAGCCTGGATGAAGTCAAAATCAAAATAGTTATAAGAAAAGACCGAGCAGCCAACAGATGCCACTCCAATGGTCTTTTCGCGTAAATTCATTTCATCCAATACCTCGGCGATCAAACGGTGAGCCACACCATGCGTGCAGCCCGGACAAAAATGGGTACTGAGGTCCGTCAGGCTATCGGGGCGTTCGTAAACCAGAGTTTCTGTTTCAACATCATAATCCGCCATGGTTCGCTCCTCTATAGATTCTTTTGAGCCATACGTTTTAACCAACGATCGCGCGGATGTCCGCTGGTATCCAGCGCCCCCCTGGCGACGCGGCGAATTTCATCCAACACCTCGTCCGGGAAGGGAACCATACCGCCCATACGCCCGTAGAAATCCACGGGAATTTGGAAGCGGGTGGCAACCAGAACATCCTCTAACATTTGACCGTTATTCTCTTCTACCACTAATAACGCGTCGAGCTTGTGGCTGAGTTCTTCATAGAGTTTGGTCGGGAAAGGGCTGACGGTGATCGGGCGTATCAATCCCACCGGGATTCCTTCGGCGCGGGCAGCTCGTACCGCAGAAAGTGCCAGGCGGCCGCAAGAACCAAAACCGGTGACGGCAAACTTCGCGTCTTCCATGAAGTATGTCTTGTATCTCACTTCGTTGGCTTCAATCTCCTGCCAACGGCGCATTAAACGGAAATTGGTCACTTCCTGGGCTGCCGCATCGAGGTTGATGGAAGTGAGCACGCGTTTGCTGCGTCCTTCGGCCCCTGTTGTCGCCCAATCTGGGAAAACCGTTTTCAGGGGTTTGAAAGGAGGCAGTTCACAGGGTTCCATCATTTGACCGATGGAGCCGTCGCTCAATACCACCACCAAAGATCGATATTTTTCTGCCAAATCAAAGGCATCTACGGTTAAGTTGATCGATTCCTGAACGGTGGCCGGGGCCAGTACAATGGAGTGATATTCGCCGTGCCCGCCGCCGTGAACCATCTGGTTATAATCTCCCTGTGAGGGAGCAATATTGCCCAATCCGGGACCACCGCGCATCACATCCACCAGCACGGCCGGTAGTTCGGTTCCGGCAATGTAAGAAACGCCTTCCATCATTAAACTGACACCGGGACTTGACGAAGAACTCATCACGCGCTGACCGGAGCACGCAGCACCATAGACCATGTTAATTGCGCCCAGCTCGCTCTCAGCCTGAACAAACGCACGCCCCAATTCGGGCATACGCCTGGCCATATATTCCAATAATTCTGTCTGTGGGGTGATCGGGTAACCAAAATATGCGGTTACTCCAGCACGAATTGCAGCTTCGGCAACGGCTTCATTGCCTTTCATCAACTCTCTTGCCATGCAGAACCTCCTAAACGGGGATCCGATTGGTTACGGTTTTTTCACGGTAGACAGTGATGGCTGCTTCAGGGCAAACGATGGAACAAATTCCGCAGCCAGTGCAACCTTCAGCGATCAGGGTTGCGGGGTGATATCCTTTTACGGTGATGTGATCATTGGCGAGACCGAGTACATTCTGCGGGCAGGCACTCACACATAATTCACAGCCCTTACAGTAAATTTCGGTTACCTTGATTCGACCCTTTGGGGGCATTCCAACCTCCTTAAGTGAATTTTGTCTTTGGATCAGACGCAAAAACACCAACTCAGATCTGTTTCATCATCCGGTATTGATTGCATTTTGTACAGTAGCGATTGTTCTCCAGGCCGCAGTCATTCATCCTGAGTTCCCGGGCTGCTAGATAATACCATAGCGTGATTAAAAGCAACTGAATTTTTCTTGTCCTTTTAAGAAGACTCTACCAGCAGGATAGTTTAATCCCCTACCCTTACGAACAGGGTAGTTTAATCCCCTACCCTTACAATCAGGGTAGTTTAATCCCCTACCCTTACGAACAGGGTAGTTCAATCCCCTATCCACTCGACCAGGGTAGCTTCTCCCTGACCGACGCCCACGCACAGTGTCGCCAGGCCATAGAAAGGTCGGGGCGCCTGCGCAGCACGCCGTTTCATTTCGTGGATCAGAGTCGTTAAAATGCGCGCGCCGGAACAGCCTAATGGATGCCCAAGAGCAATGGCGCCGCCGTTTACATTGGTGATCTCGTGGGCAAACCCCATCTCGGCCATCACCGCCAATGCCTGTACGGCAAACGCCTCATTTAATTCGATCAAACCCAAATCAGAGACTTGTAAACCGGCTCGCTGCAACGCCTTGCGTGATGCCGGGATCGGTCCCAACCCCATGACGCGCGGCTCCACCCCGGCAGCAGCGCAGGAGAGGATGCGCACCAGCGGTTTGAGACCCAGGCTGGCTGCCTTTTCAGCACTCATCAACACCAATCCGGCCGCGCCGTCATTCATCCCCGAAGAGTTCCCGGCAGTTACCGAGCCGCCTTCGCGGAAGACGGGTTTCAAACGAGCCAGGGTTTCAGGTGTCGTGTCCCGCCGCGGCCGTTCGTCCCGGCTGACTATGATTGATGACGCTTTTCTTTGGGGAACCGTCAACGGTAAGATTTCTTCGTCAAATTTACCCGCATCCACGGCAGCCACAGCACGCCGGTGACTTTCGGCAGCGAAGGCATCCTGTGCTTCACGGGTAATTCCGGTCTGAGCCGCAATGTTCTCTGCCGTTACTCCCATCGCGTCTGTGCCATAAAGTTCTTTCATGCGCGGGTTGGGAAAACGCCAGCCCAACGAGGTATCGTAAGCCGTCAGATCGCCGAAGGCAAACCCCTGCTCTGCTTTCGGAAAAGCGTAAGGCGCTCGCGACATACTTTCCACGCCGCCAGCCAGATACAAATCGCCATCATCATTTCGGATAGCACGGTAAGCCATGTTCACTGCACTCAACCCCGAAGCGCACAGACGGTTGACCGTTGCCGCCGGCACACTGATGGGAATTCCGGCCAAAAGGGTAGACATGCGCGCCACATTGCGGCTATCTTCGCCGGATTGGTTGGCACAGCCCAGATAGACTTCTTCAATTGTTTTTGGATCCAGATGGTTTCGTTCAATAAGTGCCCTGAGGATGTCTGCACCCATATCGTCAGGCCTCACTTTGGCCAAAGATCCCCCCAATGCCCCAATCGGAGTGCGCAGCGCATCCACAATCACAACTTCCGTCATAACTTCCTCCAGTACAAGGATTCTCAAGAAATTCTACCACCGAAGGGAAACGGTCTAAATCACCTTTCTAAAGTGTCGAGAGAAAGCGCAGGAAATCCTCTGAAATAATTTCGCCAATCTCGTATAATTACAAAGGGTAAATGGCTTTTTTTCTCACTTTTTATGGAGTCCTTTTTTGTGACCATGAAACACCGCCTTCTCATCCTCCTGACCTCTTTGCTTCCTCTCAGCCTGTTTCTCAGCGCCTGTGGTAATGCTCAAAGCAGCACAGGTGGAAATACGGTGTATCAGGTGGCTCCCAGTTTTCGTGAGTTTTATCAATCGCTGGGTGGAGAAGACGTACTAGGTCCGGCAATTTCAAAAAACTTTACTCAGGATGCCAACGAATGTCAGTACACCTCCAACGCGATGATGTGCCTGAATCCGCTGATCACCGACAGCAGCCGATTTTTCCTTTCTCCGTTAGGAGACCAGATGGGTGTATACGAAGACCCAACCCAGTCGCCCGCCCAGGCGGGCAGCCAAATAGTCGACGGTTACACCATATATGATGAATTTCTCCCCCTCTTCAATCAACTCTCCGGTGAAAAATTAACCGGCAAACCGCTCACCCAGGCCCGTTTGAATTACTCACAAAAACGGATCGAGCAGTATTTCCAGAATGTGGGTTTTTATCACAAATTCAGCGATCCGTCCGGCACTGTGCACCTGATGGCATACGGCGTTTTTGCCTGTAAAAGCAATTGCAGTTACACCGCTTCGGTGGAAGCGGCTGTCTCGATCAGCACCAATCCGGCTGAAAACCAGCCTTTGCTCAACGGCCTCTCCAAGATGGGGGATACATCAGTGATCGGTTCACCGTTAACTCAGGCCTATATTGCCGCGGACGGGATGGAAGAACAGGTATAT
>PMIV01000166.1:0-16239 GCA_003158355.1 Anaerolineaceae bacterium | reverse complement strand
CACGGCGGTCTGGAATTTTCGGGAAACCCCATTATGGAAGTGTTTCAATATGACACAACCACCTACCGTCAGTGTTTTGAGAATTACTGCCTGGATTACCATTCCGATCTGCCCGATGATCAAAAAGTACAGATGGCTCCCCTGGGCAGCCAGTATATCGGTCTGGCTGATAGCTCGGATGCCAGTGTGCCACAGCCATTGGAAATCTCTCCCAGTACGGTAACACTGCTGGCCAGCGTGCAATCCAAGCAAATTTCAGCCAGCGATGCCCAAAAAATAGATATCCAGGTGCTGCGTAAAGACAATCAACAGCCGGTTACCAAAATAAAGGCGCAGCTTACCATCACTTTACCGGATAAATCGCAGTATAGCGCGGCTTTCCCGGAAACAGGCCTTGACGGAAGGGCATCATTGATCATCCCGGCGATGAGTAATCTCAGTAATTCACAAATATTGGTGTATCAGGTTTGCATTTCCGACAGCACATCGCAACCGGTTTGCGCCACCGGCAATTATTTGATCTGGGGAGTGCAATAGATCAGGGGGTCGCTTCGCCAAACACAGCCACGTGAGTAATTTTCCCGCCAATGCTGTAATCATAAAGTGAATAATCCGCGCTCGCTCCGGCAGCCAGGGTGGCTTTTTTATCGAACTGCCGCACTGCCACAACGTTTTCCTCGGCATCATAAGCCACTGCCACCAGCCAAAAACGTGAAGCAGCAGAGGCAGCGCTCACCGAGCCGCTTACAGCAGCAGAAAGACCGTCCGTGGAAATATCTGTTTTGGTATTCGCCAGAGTGAGCGCCAAATATTTGGATTCTGTGGAACTATCGGGATAAGCAGTAAGTAACTGGATCTGTACCCCGGTGGAACTGCTCACCGTCGGCGGGAAATACGCGAACAGGGGTAAGGTGCTGCCGGCAGTCAAATGATCGAGCGGTAAAAGGGCAGGCTCGGTTTTGGTTTCTCCGCCGGTCAGATCAGTCAATATGAACTGAGCGCTCAGGTTTTGTACGGTAAAGGTCTGGTTATTTTCCACGTTGGCGAAACAATACAACCCGCCTGTTAATGAAGGAGTACATTTGGGGTCGTGAATGATCACTGGAACTGCGGTGGAAGTGGCAGCCGATGGCGTTGAGCTGCCTGCGGACGAAGAAGGGATCACGATTTTCGTACCGGCAGTCAGTGAATATGGGTTTACATCAGGGTTAGCTGCTAGAATTTCCTTAAGAGTGAGCCCGGCTTTGGCCGCGATCGTCCACATCGTCTCATTCCCCTTGGCAATGTAAATCTGAGCTGTGGGGGTCAAGGTCGGCTGCAGCGTGGCCGTGGGCGCATTGATCGGAGTGGCGGTTGCAGTCGGTGTGAGGGTAGCGGTAAAATAGGGGGTCAATTGCTCGCTACCAAAGACTGCAGCAGTCTGTGTTTGATTAACTGACTGGCATCCGCTCAGTAAAACACATGCGCAGGCAGGCAGCCAAATCCAGAATATTTTGTTTATTGTCATAAACTGCATTATACCTGAATAATCTTGCCCAGCTTTCTAGCCTATGCTACACTCAATCTATGATTCCAGAGCAAGACCTGTATACTCAAGCAGTTTCATCTTTTCAGTCTGACGACCTGACGAAAGCGCGCGAACTCTTCTCTCAGTTGCTAAAAATCGACCGAAAAAACGTTGATTACTGGTTGTGGATGAGCGCAGCAGTAAAAACAACAAAAGAACGTATTTATTGTTTGCGAGAAGTACTGGTGATCGACCCGGAAAATGAAGAAGCTGCCCAGGGGCTGCGCATGCTCGGAGAAAAAGCCCCTGAATTAGCTCCAAAAGCACCATCAGATCCGCCCTTTATCCCCTGGAAGACTCAACTGGAATTGGAAGATGAAAACCCTGCTGGACAACGTGCCTTACGGTCAAGAATAGCTTTATATTCAGTTCTCGGCCTTGCCATCATCGCTTTATTCGGTTTCGGAATTTATCTCGCATTAAAACCCAGCCAATCAGCGAGTATATCACCCGTCAAACATTGGACGGTCACTCCTCTACCCACGGCGACCGAAACTTTAACTCCCACTATCACCTCTACCGGGCCAGCACTGTTTTCCATCGCCCTAGACGCCACTTTTACACCCACCCCCGTCTATGTAGCCACTCCGCATAATCGTTTTGAAGCCTATTCCGCCGGAATGCGCGCTTACGAAAAAGGCGATTGGGTAAAGGCCGCTGATTATTTCAAACAGGTGCTGGCGAGTGAACCAAATGCTGCGGATATCTACTATCATTTGGGCGATGTTTACCGCTTCCAGGGGGCCTTTGACAATGCCCTTTCTGCTTACCAGAACGCCATTAAAATCGATGTCAATTTTGCACCGCCTTATCTGGGAGAAGCGCAGGTCTATCTTGAGGGCCAACCTGTAAAGACGGACCAAGCCCTTACCGCCCTGCAAAAGGCGGTTAGCCTGGACCCGAATTTGAGCGTGGCATATCTGGAACTGGCGAATCTCATGCTCGCCCAAAATTCCCCGGACGCAGCTTTAGGTTATCTATCCGGGTTGGATGCCAGCATGCCGAACAACGCGCAGGTGGAATTGGACCGCGCCGAAGCATATCTGGCCAAAGGGGATGGCGACCAGGCGCTGGTATCGATCAAAAAAGCCAATCAATACGACCGTTCTCTGCTCCCGGTATATTTAACCTGGGCGAAGATTTTACAGTTGAACGGCGATTACAACACTTCCATTGAACCTTTGCTCACTTTTTTGAATTATTCACCCACAAATATGAGCTCGAAGATTTTATTGGCCCGGGCATACTTCGAAGGCGGCGATTCTGAAAAAGCGCTTGCGCTGGTCAATGAATGCCTGCAGCAGGACAATAAATTCATTGAAGCATACCTGCTTCGGGCTGATATCTATCTGAGCGAAAATCAAACTGACTCCGCCCGTTCAGATTTCAATGCAGTATTGCATGTAGACTATAACAATTTTGACGCCAATGTAGGCCTGGGCAGAGTGTTACTGGCGGAAACCCTGGCCGGCAGCGCCTACAATCAGTTCGATTACAGTAAAAAACTGGCTAAAACAGATTCACAAAAAGCGGTTCTGCTCTACTGGCAAGCCGCATCATTGCGTGGTTTGGATGAAGCCAGCGCGGCCATTCGAGATTTTACTGCTGCTCAGGAATATGCTGGCGGTGCCCTTCCCCAAGATTTAAAAGTGGATGCGGAGAAACAATTGACGGAACTAGTGACCGCGACACCCTCACCTACACTTACAAAAACCCCGGTTCCGAGTAAAACGCCGACACCCACTCCAACCCCGAAGAAGAGTGCCACGCCCAAACCAAGCAGTACCTCAACCAAAAAGTAAAAACGACAATGAAGCGCCAAAATGTTTACCTACTTGTAAAAAAAAGGAAATCCTTCCGGCAAAAGAACAGCCAGTCGGTGCATACTTTTTTTTCAAACCTGGCGCGTCTGGCATTGGCTTTGTTTGCGCTGCTTTTTTGCGGTTCGCTTCTTTTCGGTGGTTTTTATTACGTTTCACTCACATACGACTTACCCTCGATTGAGCAGTTGCCAACCCTGCTGAACCGCCAAAACGGAGAATTGTTACAGCCCACCCGCTTGTTGGACCGCAGCGGAGTTCAAACTTTAGCCAGTATTGAAAATGACGGCGTTACGCGCCACTTTTTAAGTGTCAACCCGGATGATGCCGATCACTTCAGCTTGCAGTTGCTGCGCCTCACTGTCGCTGACCTTGACCCAACCTTCTGGAAAAACAACGGTGCCAGCTCTTTATCAGATCTGCAGCAGCAGCCCCGTACGATTGCAGAAAGACTGGTAAAAAACCTTTTACTGAACAACGAAACCGATTCTGATCGCACTGCCATCCGCATGAAGCTGCTGGCAAGCCAGATTATTCGCCAATATGGGCGAACCCAGACGCTGGAATGGTACCTTAACAGCGTGTATCTCGGTCATTTAAGCTATGGGGCAGACAGTGCGGCTCAGCTTTATTTGCATAAATCTGCTTCTGACCTTGACCTGGCTGAATCCGCTTTGATCGTCAGCCTGATGCAATCGCCAGCGCTTAATCCGATCGATGCGCTCAGCGCCGCCCTGGAAAACCAACAAAAACTGCTTAAATCCCTGGCCGGTTCAAGTGTAATCACCGCGGCTGAATATTCCTCAGCGGCAGCAGAAAAAATTCATCTCTATTCCGTACCTGCTCAAAACAGCAACGCCAACGCTGAATTCCTCGACCTGGTCAAAGACCAGTTGGAAGTTGAGTTAGGCAAAGACCGAGTGGAACGCGGTGGTCTGAACGTGATCACTACCCTCGATCTTGATCTGCAAACTCAATTTACCTGCGCGGCTCATGTGCAACTGCTTCAGATAGAATCTTCCGCTGGTTCCGGTGACGCCGCTAAAGGGAGCACCTGCCCGGCTGGCGATCTTCTCCCTACCCAAAGCTTTGCTCAGGCTGGGAGCTCCGATTTAAGCGCTGCCGGTCTCATCTTGGACCCGCACACCGGTCAGATCCTGGCCTATTCCGCTCCCACCACGCTTACCAGCACGATCATCAATACAGATTATCAGATCGGGTCATTGGCCACGCCTTTTATTGCCCTGGCAGCTTTCGCCCGCGGTATTTCACCGGCCACCCTGGAGTGGGATGTTCCGGCTACCCTTCCCACAGATGTTTCCGGCCAACACAACCCCGATAATTCCTTCCACGGCCCGGTAAACGTCCGCTCAGCGCTGGCGAATGATTACACGGCGCCTTTTGCGGCCTTGCTTGAACAGATGGATGCGCAGACAGTTTGGGTATTGGCTGATGCCACGGGTCTTTCTTCCCCGAAACAAGAATCCGCTTCTGCTGATCTGCTTTTTGGGGGTGGGAAAAGCTCCTTGCTTGAAGTTGCCCAGGCTTACGCCACCCTGGCAGCCGAGGGTAATAGGATTGGAACTCTGAATACTAAAACCGGCAGCCTTGATCCTGTGGTGGTCTTAAAAGTCCGCTCCGCCTCTGGTCAAATTTTGGTCGATCATACTGTTCCCGATTCGCAAGCGATGCTCAGCCGTTCGCTTACCTATCTCATCAACAATGTATTAAGCGACGAAGTTACCCGCAGAACCAGCTTGGGACACCCCAATGTTCTTGAAATTGGCCGCAGTGCTGCCGTAAAAACCGGTCAGGTGGCGGCAAAAGATCAGGTTTGGACGGTTGGCTACACTCCAGATCGACTTGTGCTTACCTGGATGGGAGAAAACAAAACAGTTGCAGCAGTCTCCCCGCTGGATATACGCATGTCGTCTGGTCTCTGGCACGCTCTCATCCAATACAGCATTCAAAACATGGCTGATAGTACCTGGGCACAGCCTGCGGATGTAAGCAGCATTCAGGTTTGCTCCCCTTCGGGAATGCTGCCAACCGCGATTTGCCCCAGTGTTACCAATGATGTTTTCTTGTATGGTAATGAACCGACGCAAGCAGATACCCTTTATGAAAAATTAAATGTGAACCGCGAGACCGGGTTGCTGGCAACCGTTTTTACCCCGGCTGAATTGATCGATCAAGAGGTGTTTGTAAATGTGCCGGCCAATATGCGTGAATGGGCTACCGGCGCCGGTCTGAAGATTCCTCCGCTCGGTTACGATGCGATTTCCACAACTCAAACCAATCCACTGGTTCAGATCAGCAGCCCGGGGTTGTTTGCCCCAGTTGCCGGAAAAGTGACCATTAGCGGAACAGCGGCCGTATCAGCTTTTGCTTCCTATAATGTTCAGGTAGGGCAAGGCATCAATCCGCAAAGTTGGCAGCAAGTGGATGCGACTGGTACTGCCCCGGTGAAGGATGGCAAGCTGGCAGTTTGGGATACCAAGGGGTTAGACGGCCTGTATGCGATCCGCTTGAATGTGGTGGACCAGAACAATCAGATCCAGACGGCAGTGATCCAGGTGACCGTGGATAATGTTCCGCCGTCCATTCATATTACCTATCCCGCCAGCGGCAGCGAGATCCAACCCGTCAATCACGTCCTCACCCTCAGCGCAGAGGTGACTGACCAGGTGAGCGTCGCCAAAGTGGAATGGTGGATGGATGGTAAGAAGATCGGGGAACGTACTGAACCTCCCTATACTTACCTTTGGTCTCCAGCAGCCGGTAAACATACTCTGCAAATTAAAGCCGTCGACAGCGCCGGCAACACGTCCAGTTCGGAGAACATTACTTTTACGGTTTTACCTTAGGGAAAAAGTTTTATAACTAGATTATTTGGCATTTTTAAAATAAACTTTGAATAGAACCGTCCTCTTGGAAGTGAACAATGCCAAACAAGTTATACCTAATTTTTAAGAAAGTGGGACTTCAAAAATTCTTCTACAGTTGAGAGAACGTGAAGACCATATTTTTTACGTGGAATTCAAATAAATCATAGCTCAACGATCATCTTGGGGATAATCAATTGAAAAAACGAATAAAAGAATTATGTTTTTATATACCAGGCGGATTTATCATTTTTTTCTCAATTTTTAGCGATTTTCTCCGCGGAAAAACATTTATGTTGGGGGGAATGCAATTAAAGTTATTGATTTTAGGATCATTACTTATGCTGCTCGGTTACCTGAGTAAAAAACATCCAAATTTGATTATTTGGTGCGCCGCATTCTGTTTACTTATTTGTTTTGGTTTGATCAAATTTCAATATTTACACAATCTCGACGATTTACGCCCCTGGCATGACACGAAATCATATGTTGAGGTGACCGAAATTCCAATAACCAGCCCCAATTTTTGGGATGGTCAGCGGCCATTTGTTTTGCCGTTGATCTATAAATTGTTGGGAATCAATATAGGTAATTTTGAGCAATTTAATTCAATGTGGAGAATTACACTATTTCAATTTATTCTGAACTTTCTCGTCTGGATCTTTTTTGCTTTTACCGTAAGTCTTCAAACCAAACATCTGTTTTTAAAGTTCTTCTCAACAGCCATTATTTTACTTTTAGGCCTGGGAATTGATATTGGTCTGTGGGAAAGAATGTTACTCACAGAATCTATATCGAACAGCCTTTTTATTTTCATTGTTGCGTTGATACTCTTGAAAGAATCAATTGAAAAAAACAAACGCTGCATATATAACATCACTTTATCTATCCTTCTTTGGATAAGCATAGTTTTATACATTTTCATCAGGGATGCGAATGCTTCGATCGTTTTGATCGGTGGATTCTTATATCTACTATATGTATTATTCCGAATGAAAGGGAAAAAGCAATATATATTAAATTTCAGCCTGAGCTTGATGGTCATTCTCTGTTCAGCTTTTTCCTTAATCCAGGTAAATAATTCAAATCGGTGGTGGGAACCGATGTCTCATGTTTTGAATAACAGAATAATGGTTGAACCAGAATTAACTCAGTTTTTTATAAACAATGGCCTTGATTTAAATAAGGTGGATATCAATTTATTGAATCAACCAAAAGCACAGCAAATGGCATTTTATCAAAAAACCAAAACGATTTACACGAAGTTCTTAATCTCTCACCCATTGTATGTTCTGAAGCCTTTTTCTGAAATTAATAGTCTGATCAGTCCAAGTAATTTATCTTATCTTCATAATCCTCCTGAACCCACAAATTGGGAACGTAGGTTATCAAATATAATTTATCCAAAAAACAACATCATCTATCCAATCGGGATTATTTTATGTATTTTAACCATTGTGATTAATAAATATAAATTTAAAGTTGGGGATTTTGTAGTTGCTTTCCTAATTTTAAGTGTCATTCCACTTAGTCTGTTAATTTGGCATTCTGATACAATAGAAATTCCAAGGCATGCAGAACAATTCTTGCTTCAATCCCGGATGGGTTTTTGGATGTCGATTTTGTTCTTTCTTGACGCGTTGGAGAACAAGTTTTGGAAGGAAAATAGTAAAAAGATTATCCCCTTTGAAAAAATATAATCTTTTTGGAATTCCATTGATTTAGATATATTCCTACAATTAGGTCTTTACCTGGACTCAGGCTGATCTGGATGCTTTTTATCAAGCCACGAATCTGGTCGCGTCATTTACATCAGCAACCACTAATGAGAATTACCTGATCTACGAAGTTAAATAACGCGAGTTGATGTAAGCTCTACAGACCGGTGATTATTTACAAAATGAACCCATAAAAAAAGACGCCGTTGGCGTCTTTTTTGAACTCTATTTGAAAACTTTGATCAACTCTGGTAAATCTTTCAGTACCAGGTCAGCTCCGGCTCGCCTCAATTCACGCTCAGTACCAAACCCGCATAAAAGCCCGACGGTCTGTGCCCCGGCTGCTTTCCCTGCCAGAATATCCACGGTGGTATCTCCTACCATCATACAGTTTTCCGGCGGCACCTGCATCCGTTCAGCCACCCACAGGATAGGCTGCGGATAGGGTTTGGTGTGCTCACAGGTTTGCGAAGTCACCGTAAAATGAAAATAACTTCGCAAAGAGAATTGATCTAAAAACTCCTGCGTGGTATATTCGTCACGCGCGCTGACCACAGATAACGGGAACCGCGCCGAGAGCTCTGCCAGGGTTTCATTTGCCCCAGCCATCAGTGAAAAAGAGGGGGCTTTTTGTTTGCGCCGCCGGATCATGCGCTCGTAGATCCGCGCAATATTATCATCCAGGCTCAACACATCCAGCCAATGATAAACGGCATTCATGGGAGTCTCGGAAGACATCACCATCCGGCGTGCCAGCGTGTGAAGATCATTCCCAGGTACGACAATTTTTAAAAAATGTAAGCGTTGTTCGATCTGGGCTACCCAAATATCATCAGTATCGCTCAGAGTTCCGTCTACATCGAAACAAACTGCTTTTACCCGGGTTGGATCAAAAGACATGGTTTAGTTCCCACCGCTGGATAAAGCGGTCACCAGTTTACTTTGCATGCTTGCTGTGGGACTCATTAACCACTGCACGCCTTTGTCAGTTTGCTGCATAGTCACCAGACCATCCTTGTCCGTTTGCCACGAGATCGAAGCAGTTGTATCGGTTTTTGCTGTTCCCCAACGATCATTGCCGTAAGTGCGGCTGGCCTGCCAGAATTCATCACTGTCCTTCTTTGTGTCCCACTCAGAATCCCAGACCAGCACGAATTGTTTTGTCGTGTCGTTGCTATAATAAACATACGTATCGCCGCCCCAACCCGCGGAGGCATCCTTCGCCGTCTGATCGTCCAGGCGGAATTTAGCGTCGCTACCGTCTGCCAACATCAGGTAGGTATACCATTCGCCCATCACATTGCGGTCAACTTCCGTCCAACCTTTTCCCAGAGTGGTCAGCAGATCAGGTACGGTTACTTTCACCGGTGCTTCACCGGGATATTTCTCCGGATGCAGAATTTGCTCGGTAGAAACAGGTGGATTTTTAAAAGCGTCATCGATTGACGTCCACTTGTTCTCGCCGTAAAGTGTATTCACAAAAGCCAACCCTTGCGTATAGGGGAAAAGGAAATCTTCTTTCATGTATGCCGGGGCAGAATCGTAAACCGGGCTGGTATAAGATTTTTGAAAATCGCTGATCTGACTTTTATCCTGATCTGTGCTGTATTTATAATACCAGTATTGCTCCGAGAGGGTGGCATCGCCTTCTACCAGGGCGCTCAAGGCTGCGCAGTATTCAGTCTCGTGTTTGCAATACTCTTCATTCATCTTGAGACCATTTTCCAGATCATAGGTCTGGTCTTGCAGTACATGGGTAAATTCATGTGCATAGGTCATGCGTTCTGTACCATTAAAACCCTCGTCTGAAACCACATACATTTGTTTGGTCTTCGAATCGTAATATCCGGCGATCTGCTCAGAATACAACTTGATGTAAAAATCATGCAGATCGAAATTTGCGGGCAGGAGGCCAAAAGCATTCAGTTCCTCTTCATCGTGCTGAGCATCTTCTGCGGTATAGTCGGCAAAGAACTCATTGATGACATGATCTTTAAGTTTATCGGTGGTTAGCAAAGAGCGATTGAGGGGTTTATCCATTTTGAGGCCGCGGTAAGAGGTCACCTCTTGCTGGATCTGGTCCATTTGGGCATCGATACTGGTCGCAGTGGGCGTAACCGCAGCAGCTTCAACCTGAACAGGCTTCGAACGAGTGATGAGTACTACTGCTACGATTAAAACAGCGCTGATTAAAACACAGGCTGATAAGAGTATTGCCAGAAATGAGAGCGTCAGTTTTTTGTTCATTGAGGTCCTTTTCTATTTCCCTTGATTTTACTCTGAGACGTGAAAAGTAAAAATAGATCGGTTTTCACGATATTCAACCGTCAAAGATTCGCAATCCCCATTGAGGTCAAGTATAACTGAAGGCCGCTGAAATCCGAACAGTTTCTTGTTATAATCGTGCCCATGAAATATCACATTTGGACGGAAGGCTGCCAGATGAACGAGGCAGATTCAGACCGGGTCGCGTCTGCACTGGAACGCCTCGGTTACACATTTAGCCCGGTGATCGAAGAAGCAGATGTTATTGTCTTAAACACTTGCGTGGTGCGCCAATCCGCGGAAGAAAAAGCCGTCGGCCGCCTCACCACACTGCTGCCAACCAAACGGCAGCGGCCGGACCTGGTGATCAATATGATGGGCTGCATGGTCGGCATCAAGGGCGACAACCCGCTGCACAAACGCTTTCCATACGTAGATGTCTTTTCCCCGCCCTCTGACCCCGGTCCGCTGGTGGAGTTCCTGATCCAACGTGATATTCAGGATGCTGAGGCTGCCGAGACCGCACGCCGCTATGCTCTGATGGACAGCGATCTGACCTTGCCCGGACTATTGGTGGGCAAACAGGTTTCCGGCTTCATCCCTATTGTTTACGGTTGTTCGCACGCCTGCACCTATTGCATCATCCCTTACCGCCGCGGCATTGAAAAAAGCCGCCCCCCTGAAGAGATCATTCCCGAAGCCGAATCTATGGTGGCTCAGGGCATCAAAGAAATTACCCTGCTTGGCCAGATCGTCGACCGCTACGGAAAAGACGAACCTTCCTATCCGACCCTGGCAAAACTGCTCGAACGTCTGAGCCAGATCGAAGGGTTGGAACGGCTGCGTTTCCTCACCTCGCATCCCAACTGGATGACGGATGAACTGCTTGAGGCAGTGGCTACCTTGCCCAAGGTAATGCCGCATATTGAAATCCCGAACCAGGCTGGCGACGACCAGGTATTGGCCAATATGCGCCGCGGCTACACTGCGAATCAATACCGCCAACTGGTTCACAAGATTCGCGAGCGCATTCCGAACGTCTCCATCGCCACCGATATCATTGTGGGGTTCCCCGGTGAAACCGCGGCCCAGTTCCAGAACACCTTTGACCTGCTAACGGAACTGCGTCTGGACATGGTTCATTTGGCGCGCTATTCACCCCGCAAAGGGACTGTCTCGGAACGCATGCTACCGGATGATGTTTCTGAAGAAGAAAAATGGCAGCGCTTCCGCGCCATCGAAAGATTACAAGGGGAGGTCATGCGTGAGATACACGCTCGTTATCTCAGTCAAACCGTGCCCATCCTCTTTGAAGAAAAAGAGAAAAAACGCTGGAAAGGTCGCACCCCTACCAACAAACTGGTTTTTGTCGAATCCGCGGATGATCTGCACGGAAAAGTGCTGCCGGTTCACATTACCTGGACCGGACCCTGGTCGATGTTGGGCGAACTTGTAGAATAGCGGCGCTATGAAAAAGTTTTGGGGATTTTTAGCCTCGCTGGTAATTGTGTCCGGTTTGATCGCCGGGTACTTTCTCTTTGTCGATCCGGCCCATTCCAAAAACCGCACCCTGTATGTGATGCAATTTATCCGCAACCCTGAAGCGCACGCCGATTGGAAAATCCAGGCGGGCACCCGCTGCGGCAGCGCGCCTTTTACCTTCCCCACCACCGGGATGGTCGGCTATTTATGGAACGACTCTTTTCAGATCGGGCACCGCCATCAGGGCATCGATATATTCGGGGGCACCGAGCCAGGCAGCACCCCGGTCTATGCCGCATACGACGGTTATCTGACCCGCCTCGCCGCATGGAAATCTTCAGTCATCATCCGTATCCCCTCCGACCCGCTGCACCCCGGTACCCAGATCTGGACGTATTATACGCACATGGCTACCCCTGACGGCAGCAGCCTGATCGCTGCCAATTTTCCCGCCGGAACCAGTGAAGAATTCGTCAAAGCTGGTACTTTTTTGGGTTTCATGGGAGATTACTCTGGCGACCCGGACAGCCCGGTGGGAGTTCACCTGCACTTCTCCATCGTCAAAGATGACGGTAAAGGCGGCTTCACCAACGAATTGCAGATATCCAACACTTACGATCCCTCACCCTACCTGGGGCTGCCGCTGAATGCAACCTCCAGCCCTTCCTTACCCATTTTATGTACAGTTCCAAAGTCAACTCTGATTCCATGATCCCTGAGCGATAAACTCAAGTAAATTTTTTGTAAAATTAAGATGTTTATTTGGTAATTCATTTTCCTTATGCTATACTTTAAGGAACAAATTTGCATTTAAGAAAATTGTTTTGCCTGTTCATCCTAAAAAATAGAATAGCTTTTTTTTGTCACTTCCACGAGTGATCTATTTTGCCAGTATTTCTCCCTTTTTGATATTTCATTAAAACCAACACAGCAGGGAAGACGAATGGATCTTACTCTGGAAAGAAATAGCCAACTTGGAATTGGGTATAAAATAATATTGACAGGGGAAAAATGAGCATTCAGTCAGAACGATCTTCGCTGGAAATCCTATATAGTATCAGTCGTGAGTTAGCTGCTTCTTTAGACTTGCACACGGTGTTGGAAAGAGTATTAAGCCTTTCTACATCTAACATCGGAGCTGAACGCGCCAGCCTGGTCGTTTTAGATGAAAAAGGCAACCCGATCGATGCTGCCATTATTTCGAACGGTGAGTTAACCCCCACTACCATTGAACAGATGCAAGACGTCATCACTTCCGGGTTGGCAGGCTGGGTCATTCGCAACAAAAAAAGTGCTCTGCTAAACAATACCGCCAATGACGAGCGCTGGCTGTTTCGGCCAAATTCAAACAGCAACATCACATCCGGAAAATCAGCGCTGTGCATACCAGTAATGGTTCATGAAAAACTGGTCGGCGTGCTTACCATTGTACATACACAGATCGATTTCTTCACTGAAGAACATGTTGCCCTGCAAAAAGCCATCACAGAAATAGCCGGCGTTGCAATCCGGAATGCAGAATTATATAAAGACGTACAAAATGCGCACCTCCGTTATTATGATCTTTTCGAAGAAAATATTGATCCGATTCTGATCACTGACCTGCACGGCAAAATTCTTGAGGCCAATCAAGAAGCTAGCCGTGAGACCGGTGATGAGATCTCTGCCTTGCAGCAGTTAACTATCGCTGATCTTCATCCGCTTGCCGCAGAAAAGATCGGCGTGAATTTCGAAAATATTCCCGAAAGGGGCTCGATCATTTACGAATCTTCCCTTAAGAAAAATGGGCACGAGATCTTACCCGTTGAAGTTCATGTCTCGCAAATTATCATCGCTGACGGCACTTATTTGCAATGGATCTTTCGGGATATCCAAGAACAAAAAAAGATAGAGCAATTACGCGATGATCTTTCAGCGATGCTTTACCATGATCTCCGCTCCCCTTTGGCCAATATCATCTCCAGCCTGGATATCATGGGAACTTTATTGCCGGATTCTCCATCCGAATCACTGAAATCCGTTTTTAATGTAGCCAAGCGCTCCACCGAACGCATGCAGCGTATGATCGATGGGCTGCTTGATATCAATCGTCTGGAATCCGGGCAACAAATCACGAATAAACAATTGACTGATTTCAAGACGCTTGTTAATGGAGCTATTGAGGTCGTTCAATCCGCGGCTAAAAACAAAGAGATCACGATTCGGCAACAAATTGACCCGGATGTTCCCGCCGTGTCTGTGGATGCTGAAATGATTCGCAGGGTAATCATTAATTTATTAGAAAATGCCATCAAGTTTTCTCCCGACCAATCAACAATCCAAATTGGCTCAAAAAAAGATCAGGGATTTATTGTGTTCTGGGTGGATGACCGGGGAAATGGTATTCCGGATAAATTCAAAGAGGAAATATTCGAAAAATTCATCCGCCTTAAACAAAATTATCCGGTCAAGGGGTTGGGATTAGGTCTGGCTTTTTGTAAGCTTGCAGTGCAGGCTCATGGTGGTACAATCTGGGTTGAAAATATACCGCAAGGTGGATCGCGGTTTGTTTTTTCTCTGCCCCTATCTCACTAAAATCATCTACCTCTTGAGGAGTTCCAATGCAAGAAATTGCTCCGCATGTCTATATTGAAACTGCATTTCCAGGCGTTACGCTCGGAGCCATCAACTGGCCTCACGGGTTAATTCAGATTGACACACCCTTCCGGCCAGAAGATATCCGCAGTTGGAGAGCAGAACTGATGACGATGAGCGGGGGCATTGATCGTCTTTTAATTAACCTTGACGCTCATTTTGACCGGACCCTGGGTTCGCGTCAGGTGGAATGCATGATCGTTGGCCACGAAAAAATGGCGCAGATCTTCCATGACCGACCTATCACTTTTAAAGCCCAGACAATCGAGACCGGGGCTGAGTGGGAACTTTATAATGGGATCGGTTCAATTCGCTGGGCCGCACCAGAGATCACCTTTAGCAATCGGTTGGAAATTTACTGGGATGCGAATCCAATGATCCTTGAATATCATCCCGGTCCCTCCAATGGAGCGATTTGGGTCTATCTGCCAGTTGAAAAAGTGATCTTCCTGGGGGATGCGGTTGTCCCCAATGCGCCGCCTTTCCTGGCGAACGCGGACCTGATTGCCTGGAAAGAATCACTGGCACTGCTCTCGCAGCCAGAACTGCGCAACTGCACACTCATCTCCGGACGCGGTGGTTTGATCACTTACGAACAGGTAAAAGAACAGGTGCGCTTCCTTGAAAAAGTGGAACATCAACTTGAAAAGATCGATGAAAAGACCAACCCGGATGAGATCGAAAGATCCATCACGCACCTGTTAAAATCCTTCGAATTCCCCCCTGAAAAAATGGCTCACTATTCACTCCGGCTGCGCTGGGGATTGCAGCATTATGTAACCCGCCACGCGCACCCTTCTCAGGAAACTCCTGAAGAATAATCCGTCTGCCGGTTTCAATAGCTATGATCTCTGAACCCTCCTCCCGCCAATTCAAAGCACAGTTGGTGGTGGACCGTTTATTGGAGTTTTACGGCATCCCCACCTGGAGAAATCCCCTCCCTGCCCTGGACGAATTGGTTTCCACCATTCTTTCGCAAAACACCAACGACCGCAACCGCGATCTAGCCTTCAACCAACTCAAATCACAATTCCCCACCTGGGAGAATGTCCGCGACGCTCCAACCGATGGGGTCATTGCGGCCATCCGCATTGCCGGCCTGGGCAACCAAAAAGGCCCGCGCATTCAGCAGGTGCTGCGCCAGATCACGGCTGAACGCGGCGAACTCAATATCGATTTTCTCAAAGATCTGCCGCTCGAAGAAGCCCGCAGCTGGCTGCTGCACTTCAACGGTGTGGGCAGGAAAACCGCGGCCATCGTTCTGCAATTCTCCCTCGGACGCCCCGCCTTCCCGGTGGACACACATATTTACCGCGTCAGCGGCCGGTTGGGTATGCGCGAGCTGACCCTTTCGCTGGAACAGACCCACGATTTCCTCGAATCTGCCATTGCTCCGGCCGATTATTTCGCCGCCCATCTTAATCTTATCCGCCTGGGCAGGGAAATCTGCCACGCACGCAGCCCGGAATGTCCGCGCTGCCCGCTGAACGATATTTGTGATGATTATCAGAAACGGATGAATTTATCCTGATAAAATTTTCCACCCATTAATAAAAATATCCCCCGAACAGGTCAAATAACCATTGCGGGGGATATTCTGTTTTATCCTTTTACTTTTTCTTACTGACGATCAGTTTCACCCCTTGAACTTCATCCACAATTACCCGGTCGTCTTTAGCTACGGACTTGGCTTTCTTGGCCAGATGCGCGCTCCACTGCTCGCCGGCCACCTGCACGATGCCAATTGGATCGATCTCGGTGATGGCATACCCCTCTTTACCGACCATCGACTCCCTGCCGGTGATGACCGGGGTTTTCATCACGCGTACTGCCAGCAGCACGATCAGGAAGAATGACCCACCCAGCAG
>PMIV01000107.1 GCA_003158355.1 Anaerolineaceae bacterium | reverse complement strand
TGGTTTAAATGGATATTCAGACTGCCGAATTCATCCGGTAAAGAGACGCCAATGCGTTGGTCGAGGTTTCCTTTTTCAACTTCCGAAAACAGTTGGATCATTTTCCGGAACGGCGTCGAGAAGTAGACTACCAACTCGATGGAGAGGATTACTCCTATAAATAATGCGCCGATCCCTGAATTTAAAATGGTCAAAAAAATTTTTGTCAGAGTTTGTGTCGTTTGTGGACCCGAAGAGATTATTTTCACCTGTTCGTAGGCTGTTGGGACGACCAGCAGCAGGTTAACTGTTAGCAGACCTAAGATCAACAACGTAAGTTTCAACCACAGGTGCATTCCCTTAATTCCGTCCAATTGGGTCGAATAATCTTTAGGAAGCAACGCCTCGAGGATTGGTTCAAACATTTTATTGAGGGTCAGGTTTTCAAGAATAGAGTTTGCAATAAAGGCAGCCAGTGCCGCGAGGTTGAGATAGATGATTTGCGCAATATTTAAATTCAACACGAAATACCCATAGGCTAAAACCGGGAGCAAAACTAAAATGATGGATTGAACGAATTCATAAGTCAGATAGTGCTTGGTGGCAGAGGTCGCCTGCTCCCAGGCCTGTTTTTCTTGCCACAGGTCTGCGTCTGCAGCTCCTGGCCGGGAAATCTGCTCAAGTCGCTTCAAGAGATCTTTGTTAAAATGGCTAAATAACAATAAAAGGACTACGTTCCTGATCAACAGGCCTGCAGCGCCTAATAAGAGGAGTTGGATTCCCTGAGTAGAACTGAAACCTGCGTTTTGTTGAGCCGGCATTGCTGTAAGCAGCAGCACAAGAATTGCATTGATCAATCCTGTATAAAAAAGAACCAGGAGCGGATAGCGTCTGCCGGTCTTTAGAAAAGTTTTTTTAAAAAAAAGGTATGATTTGTAATTTTTCACCATAAAACCAAATTTCTTTATTGTGTTGTTCGCTTTTTAGAGTATCGAAAACTGGATGCGTTGGATATGCTAAAAATGGATACTCCCCTTTAAGTCATTATACATACGGATACAGTGAAAAAGTGTGGTCAATGTTTTCATTAAAAGGTGCTCGCTATTGGCAAGCGATTGGATTATGATTTGCTTCATTGAAAGTCGGGAATTCTACCAGCGGATCCGATGCCTATTAGGTCCTTTGTGTTCCGCATTATATAGAGATTATTGATTGATTATTTGGCTATATGGCAGGGGTTACAATAAATGTCCAAGCACAATGAATCAGAGATGGATGCACAACTTACCTAGTGGCTGGCAGGGCGCCGCCCAACAGTACAGTTGGATAAACCGTCTGCAAAAAATTTATAAAAAATCTATTCCTTCGGGAGATTTACAATGAGAAAAATTGAATTTCGTTTTGCATGGTTACTTTTAGCTCTGCTGATGATCACAATGACCGCTTGCTCCGTGCAGACCAGTACCGCAGCACCGACGCCAATATCTGCGGCTGCTGCCAACACACCTGCCTCACAGACCTTTACCGACCCATTTACCTACTGCGCTGCGGTCGGTACTATCGATGCACCGGACGTGCGTTATACAGGAGTGGCGGTTCCGGATGCAGTCATCAATGGCTTTAAAAAAGCGGCGGGTCTGGAGAACAGCACTGAACCGCTGGATATGCTTCAGAAATCCACCATTTGGCGCTGTATGGAGAGCAAAGTCTACGCCTGTAATTTTGGCGCGAACCTGCCTTGCAGTTCCAAAGCCAACACAGATAAAACGCCTTCACAGGCAATGGAAGAGTATTGCAAAGCTAACCCGGGTTCCGATTCCATCCCCATGAGCGTCACCGGGCACGACACAATTTATAGCTGGAAATGTACCAAAGAGGTTCCGGTACTGCTCGCTCAAATCGAGACAGTAGACTCGGCCGGGTACCTGCAGCAGATCTGGTATGCCATCCAGCCAGCCGTTACCGGCAGCACCAGCCCGACCCTTTCCACTGCTGCAAGCGCAACCCCTGTGGCCCGGAGCGGACAGATCGTATTTTCCTCCAACCGCGGTGGCTCTTATGATGATCTTTACCTTTTAAATATCAATGATTCCAGCCTGGTGCGCCTGACCAGCGGCGACTCGAATACCTTTGCGGGTCCGTTCTCGGCGGATGGCAAGCAGATCCTTTTCACCGGCTTTGGATTGACCAAAAGCTATGTGGGGGTGATGAATGCGGACGGCAGCGGAGCGAAGAACCTGACGAATGAAGCAGATGTTGACGATGCCTTCCCGGCCTGGTCGCCGGACGGCAAGCTGATCGNNTCACAGCCCACCCGCCTGACCAACAGTCCCAAGGATGACTTCGCCCCAACTTGGTCTCCAGATAGCAAACAGATCGCTTTTCTCTCCGACCGGGAGAACGCGACTGGTGTCTATTCGATCTATGTCATGAAGGCAGATGGTTCCGCGGTGAAACGCCTGACCAATGACAAGGGCAACGACTATACCCCTGCCTGGTCACCGGATGGCAAACACATCGCCTTCCGCTCGGTTCAGAAGGAACAATCGGATATTTACCTGGTCAACGTTGATGGAAGCGGCCTGACAGACCTGACGAATAACCCGGCGGATGATTGGTCACCTGCCTGGTCACCCGATGGCACTCTCATCGCGTTCCAAACGAACCGGGACGGCAATTGGGAGATCTACACGATGAACGCCGATGGCAGCGACCCCCAGAACATTACCCAAAACCCGGCAGACGACCAAATGCCGTACTGGCGCTAACCAGAAAGAGTGATCAAGGATCACCCTTTGAATATAAGAGTCTTGAATTTGTCAGGTGGGTTCTGTTTTGAACCCACCTGTTTACCGCTTTTTTACGGCTGAACGGCCTGACTAAAATAGATCAATTGTCAGTGCTTGATCCTACCTGCTGGTTTGAAGCTGAAACAACTTTTTTTGAGCCAACCGCTATCAGCGTTATGATAAGCCCCACAACCGTGATTGCAATTAAAAGTACCCAGGCAGGGATGTAGCTCTTTGCCGAATCATAGATAAAGCCTGCCAGTGGGGACCCTATTGCCGCGCCCAGTGTCATAGCCATGGACATGATGGAGAATATCATCGCGTAATCCTTCTTGCCAAAAACCGTAACCGTCCATAGCGGTAGAGCCACTGTAGTGATTGCCCCGGAAAGCCCGAATAGGACGCCGTATAACATCGATGTTGCAAGGTCCCGTAATATGATGAGGCTAACCAGCGTAATAAAGAACGCGCCGAAAATATAAAAAGTGCTCACTTTCGCGCCAAATTTATCATGTATGTATCCATGCAGCAGCTTGCCAGGAATCAGCACCACACTCGACACAGCCATAACCGCGGCTGCCAGTGAAGAACTGAGGCCCACCGTCTGGATGAAAACCGGCGCATGCATCTGAACACCCATAACCAACAGCCCGGCGATGAAATTTGTGAGGCAAAGAGCCCAGAACCTACCGTTCTTGGCCGCCAGAGACAGAGTTACTCCATCTTCCTCCACCTTCAACCCCTGATCATCCCTTTTTTCGCCGAATGCTTTTAATCCTTTTTGCTCAGGTGAAAGACGGATAACGAAAATGGAAAACGGCAATGTAATGACCAGAATGATGGCGGCAAGAATGAAGAATGTGATTTGCCACCCGAATGCAAGGATCAATGTATTGATCAATGGGCTGAAAATAAGACCTCCAACCCCGCTTCCGGCCATGGCAACTGCCATAGCAAGGCCTTGTTTTTCTTTGAACCAATTGGTTACCACCTGGGATACCGCTACTCCCCCAATGCCGGCATAGCCAAACCCGGTAAAAGCTGCCAAAATGTAAAACTGAGTCAGCGTCCTGGCGAAGCCGTCAAGCAGAATACTGATAGCGTAGATCACTGTGCTGACTGTAACAATAACGCGTAAGTCAACTTTCTGCATTAATTTTGCAACGATAATACAGCCAAACATGGCACAAAGTGCCGCAACAGAAGAGGTCAGGGAAAATTCTCCGTAGGTGAAACCAAGCGCCGTGACCACCGGTTTGTAGAATAATGAAAAACTGTTAACAGTGATGCCAATCGAAACCATCATCAAGACGAATAGCCCGCCCAATACAAACCAGCCGTAATAGATCTTTTTCATAATACTCCTCACCTTCAAACGATCAATAATTTTCCATGCCTGATCCGGCACAGTATTTTCAGTTAATTTTTAAATTAAGCCGAAAGCGGGTCAATAAATGACAGCACAAAATTGAAAATATCCTCGCGGTTGATCTCATTGTGAAGCGAATGAAAATCATCGTTCCAGATCTTAAAAACAGTAGTCTCTTTTGGCGCCCGGTCGTACAATCGCTGTGTTGCTTTAATGCTGGTAATAAAGTCTGAACTGCCTTGCATGAGCAACACTGGTACGTTTAATTCACCGGCATGCTGCACTGCCCACAGACCCGATCTGCAGGAACTTGCCAGAAGATGTGCCGATATCTTGCCGTGCACTAGCGGGTCCTTTGCATAATTCTCCACAAATACTGGATCATGCGAAAGCTTGCTCGCGTCTATGCCGGCGTCAATGATGAAATTAGGCACAAAGGAGTCGAGAAAATAACCCAAACTGCGTTTTAAAACTGGTTGCTCGGTAACCTCAATCCAGGGGGCTGATGCGATCGCTGCGGATATTTCCGGTTTCCGCTTGATCACATAATTTAAAACCAGATTTCCCCCCAGGCTGTGACCATACAGAAATATGGGTAATGAGGGGTATTTTTCTTTCGCCTGTTCGACCAACAAAGCAACATCGTCATAGAGAGTTTCGATGTTTGAAATATGCCCTCTCGTTCCGGAAGATGCACCGTTGCCATGCAGGTCGATTGCCATCACGGCAAACGAGGCCTTACTGAAGAAATCAATTAAATATGTAAAACAGCCGCTGTAATCACCCAACCCATGCACCAGGCACAATACACCGCGGGCAGTTCCTGCCGGTTCTTGCAAATAAAGGAAAAGCTCCGCGCCATCTTTTGCGGAAAGTGAATATTTGATCATTATTTCTCCGATCACAAGCAGATTCAACGGCTCTTTTGCCGTTTTTTTTCAAAAGGAAAGCTCTTTATTGTTTCCCCTTCAATACCGAATAAGCCAGCGGACCCACCGCACCGCGGAATGTTCGCCCGCGCAAAGCCTGATCGAGGTCCTTGATCAGATCATCAGCGCTTTCCAGGCCAATGCTGGCACGGACAATGCCGTCGCCAGTCCACTCGCGAATAGAGCGCTTCTGCGTATCGGTAAGATACGTCACCGCGTCTACATACAGATCAGTGGGGTAGTAAAAGAGCAGGCTGTGAGCGTGACCAAGCGAAGTGGCATATGAGAAGACTTTGATCTTCTCAGACATGCTGATGGATGCGCCCATGCCGCCCTTTAATTGGAAGGTGAGCATTCCGCCGAATCCACTCATCTGGCGGGCAGCAAGTTCATGGTGCGGATGAGACTCTAGCCCGGGGTAGACCACCCGGAGGACCTTGGAGTTACTTTCCAGGAACTCGGCTACTTTCTGGGCGTTCTCGCAGTGCTGCTTTATGCGCATTGGCAGAGTGACCATGCCGCGAATGATCAACCAGGCGTTGAATGGGCTCATCGCCCCGCCAAGGTGGACCAGCATGTCGCGGCGCAGTTTGAGCATGTCTTCTTCACGACCAAGTACCGCCCCGCCCAGAGCATCTCCGTGGCCGTTTACATATTTGGTCAGGCTGTGCAGCACAAAATCCGCCCCCAGTTCAAACGGACGCTGCAGCGCCGGGCTGGCCCAGGTGGAATCCACGGCTAGCTTGATTCCGGCTTCGTGGGCAATAGCAGCGATGGCAGCAATATCCACAATGCGCAAGATTGGGTTGGCGGGCGTCTCGATATAGATCAGCTTGGTGTTTGGCCGCAGTGCGTCGCGAACCTGCTGCGGGTCACTCGTGTCCACCAGGCTGACCTCGATCCCGAAGCGCGGCAGGTGCAGTCCAAATAATTCCACTGCTCCCGCATAACAAACTTCGTTTACAATAATGTGATCGCCTTTACTTAAGAAAGTAAAAGCCAGTGCTGAAACAGCAGCCATGCCTGTGGCCACGGCAACTGCGGTTACTTTGGTTCCATCCGGCAGCCCTTTCGGTGCTTCAAGTGCCACCAGTCTGTCTTCCAAAGCCCGCAAAGTTGGATTGCTCCAGCGTGTGTAGGCATGTGGAGCGCGTGAAGTCTCCAACAAAAGGGCATCCATCAGCTTCCCGCCAAACTTTGGCAGTTTATAGGTAGTTGCCATATCAATGGGCAACCGCAGGGATCCTGTTTCCAGGTCCGCTTCTTCCCCCGCGTGAACGGCATTCGTCTCGAAATCAAATTCGTCGTAATTATCCATATTTTTCTCCAAAAAAAATAAATGCTTCAATTGCCAAATGACGAATCGCGATCATTTGACATATTCTGCAGTTCTATGTAAAAAGAGCATAATCTTTATACTGGCAGATTACGCTCTTCTCTTGGGTTAATGACGAAGCCGATAAGGTTCCGTGAAGTTTTGGTTCCAAAAGCAAAGGAGATCATGCACTTTCAATTGTTAACATTATATTCAAATAAATTTAATATGCAACCAGTAACCTGCATCAATTTACAGCTTTTCAGGCGGGTTTTTTCAGACGCGCGTTGGTACACCCAACCGAAAGGCGCCGTTGAATAGGCAAACCTAAATAAGTGAAATACCCTCCAGAACGAGGGCATTTTGGCAAATTTTATATTTTTTGAGCTTGCAACCGCGACCCAAATAAAAACTCACCCTATGTTCTGTTGCCCGTTTCACTCACGACCACACAATTACGTCCTTTTTCCTTGGCTCGATAGAGCGCGGCATCCGCCGCCTTTACTGCTGTTTCATATCCTAATTCGCCGGGTAAAAGGCAGGCCACCCCTATGGAAATGGTCATACTGATTTGCGAGTCTGTATAATTCAAAATTGAATTTTCTACATGCTGCCTGCATCGCTCTGCAATTTGAGTTGCTGCCGTGAGAGAGGTTTCTGGCATCATGATCAAAAACTCTTCGCCCCCGTAGCGGAACACATAATCACCTACCCTGGTGAGTTTAGAAAAAATTCCTGCCAGATGGATCAATGCCATATCACCCGCTTCATGCCCATAGCTATCGTTCACTTGTTTGAAATAGTCAATATCGATAATGGCAATGCTGATCGGTTTTTGTTCCCGCGCTGCTTTACCGGCTTCACGCAGGATGCTCTCGCTGAAAAAGCGCCGGTTGTATAAGCCGGTCAGCGGGTCGTGAATGGATTGTTCATAACACTGTTCTTGTAGTGCCTTCAATTGGATCTCAGACTGTTTGCGTTGAGTAATATCCCGCAGAATAATGATCCGGCCGCCAAGTTTCTTTTTCTGGATCAATAATGGGGAAATACGCAGATCATAAAATTTCTCGTTCCCTTTACTGCCCAGGCAAATCTCAGATTCTGAAAAAGAATCTGTTCCAGATTGGAAGAGTAATTCGCTCCACGGACGAAACACATCTTTGATTGGTAGTCCGATGATCTGCGTGGTTTCCAATAACAAGAATTGCCGTGCTGCCGGGTTGATATCCACCACCTTGTCATGACTGTCGAGTACGATCATCGCGTCACTCATGCTTTCGATGACGGTATCCCGGGCAACCGGTACGATCTCAAGCATCTTCTGCCAGAACATAGCCACAGCGAAAAGCAACCCCATCACCGCAAAACCAATGGGAGAGAGTGGATGTTTTAATCCGGGAATCAACAGAAAAGCATCGATCACACTGGTGAGTAAAGGCGGTATGATCCCGAAGATCATTAACAGTGCCTGACGTTTGTAGATGCGGAATGAGCGGACGGCCATTTGCGCAGTTAAAAAGATCCCTACCAAAACAAGCAGGTAGCTGTAGACGGTATGCACCCAGAAGAGGGGGCCATACACCACGGAATCGATCCCCATCAGGTTTCCGTCGCGTGAAAAACCCACTGATACCAGGAACAAATGGTGAAAGGAATTGGTCGCAATGATGAGTTGAGTCACCAGAGGCACCGAAAAGAAGAAGATCAGCCGCGGCTTTGTTAACCATTTTCCGTGGCCGGAGTACTGCAAGATATAGGTGATAAAAAAGGCCAGCATGACGGTCAATCCAAAATAACGTGGATCAACCCACCAGCGTGCCTGTTCGGGTGTTTGGCTAAGAGAGACACACCCCGATGTGATCAACCACTCTGCTACGGCCAGCATCATTCCGCCGAACAAGCCAGCGCCCGTTTGGATTTGACGGTGCAACGCAAAAATAGCCACCCCTATTGAGATCAGCGCCGCGGAAAAAATGATGACGATATATGCGATTTGCCAGAACATATGGAATTTGATCACCCTGTAATGATGCGCTACCGGAGCAGGTGCATCTATCTGACCAAACGACCTTAAAACTTATCTTATAGAATTTATTATAAGGTGAATTTTGATCCGCGATAGTGTTTATCCGGAATACCTTAATAAAACTCGACTTTTAAAGAAATAATATGCCAGAAAAAGAGAATTCACACCCCCACACCATTAATATTTTAGCACGCTTTTTTCAAACGAAAAATTGCTCCCTAAGGGGAATCACACTCTCTCGTCGACAGGGAAGAGCAAGATATGAACCATTTCTTTGACTCGGGACACATGCGATTCCCTGACGTTGAACTTCAGGGCTGCGCAACTGGAGCATCTGCGTCGTGACCATTGGCCGCGAACCCTTCGTGGAACGTGATAATGCCATGTGGATAGCGGCCGTCAAACGAAAGAACGAAAAAGACCTCTGCTGGAACGACCTCAACGGCAAGATTGGTAGCATTTTTAAAGCCAATTTTTGTGTAATACTGCGGATGCCCGACCAGGCAACAGCCTTTGGCGCCCACGTCCTTCAACCGCGACAGCCCTTCCTGGATCAATGCTTTACCGATGCCCGTGCGCTGATACTCCGGCAGCACGGAGACCGGGCCAAGCCCATACCAGTCGGGTGTGCCGTCTGAAACAGTTACGGGAGAAAAGGCAATATGCCCCACGATAGCCCCGTCCATCTCTGCGACCAACGACACCGTCATGGCCTTCGCCGCGCGCAGGGCCAGCACGACATACTGTTCTGTGTGGCTGCTGATCTCCAGGGTCTCAAAGGCTGCAGCGGTCACTTCTGTGATGGCGGAAGCATCCTCATTTGTCTCGTCCCGGATCAAGATCTTTTGTGTCGGCAAGGCATTCTCATTTCAAAGCCAGCTTGATTTGGCCGCCTTATCCTTTAAAGGGTTGAGATCAGCGATCTTCTCAGCAGATTACTGATCATTCAATCCCTTGCCAGCCAGAATTTTCGGGACGCATTTTGCGATCCTCGCCAGCCGGGTGGCTGTTTGCTTGGGCGCGGAAAAATGCAGCAGATAGGCTCTTTGCCGCCCCGGGGTCAAGGCTTCAAAGGCGGTTTTCAGAGCCGGGACTTCCTCCAATTTCTGATGAAATTCTGCGGGCATGGCGAATTCTGCTGTCGGTTTAAACTCCACCTTCAGACCGGCCTTTTCCACAGCAATGGCTTCATTAATGTATGCTTTCAGGCTGGGTTCCAGGTCGATGATCTGTTGAAGGTTACTGAAGCGGACCTGGCGCCCGGCCTGTACATTCTCCGTTTGGGTGATCAGAATTCCCTTGTCATCCTTCAACAAGGACCCTTTCACAAACAGAAGCGCGCAGTATTCTTTGAATCCATGCATTAAAACGACATTCTTGTTCTCAAATGTGTAACAGGGAACGCCCCACTTCA